>NZ_JAUBUG010000054.1:0-50398 GCF_036705345.1 Microcoleus sp. B3-D2 | reverse complement strand
ATTGAAGGCGGTTGAAACCGCTGCCGACTTATCCCCGTGTCTAAAGCCAGGGGCTTGCGTCTCGTTCTTCGGTCAATGACCAAAACAGATGGTACATTCATAAATTATCTTATCTGGGAATTTAAAAGGTGTTGAATGGTGGCTGCTAACTGCTTCAGCTTAACGGGTTTGGTGAGATAATCATTAGCTCCGGCGGCAAGGCAACGATCGCGATCGGCAGTCATGGCTAAGGCAGTTAGGGCAACGATCGGCACATCAACTAAGCTAGGATCGAGGCGAATCTGCTGCATAGCTTGTAGACCATCCATACCCGGCATTTGAATGTCCATCAGAATTAGATTGGGGTTTTCCGACTTGGCCAGGGCGAGCGCCTCCTCTCCATTCTTAGCCAAGAGAATGCGATAGCCTTTAGCTCTGAGGTAGCTCGACACCGTACTAATATTGGCTTCGTTGTCTTCTGCCAGCAAGATTAAGGCAGAGCCTCCCTGTTCGGGCTCGCTGGGTTCGATGCGGGGCTCTGTTTGGGATTCCAGGTCAACAGAGGATGGCGCACAATCAGTTCCGTGAAGGTCGATCGTGAAGCAACTTCCTACACCCACCTCGCTGGTGAGCAACACTTGCCCGCCGTGGAGTTCGACAATGCGTTTCACCAGGGCAAGCCCCAAGCCTGTCCCCTGATATTGGCGGTTCAGGGCGCTATCGATTTGGATAAAGGGCTGAAACAGTTTGTTGATATCTTCTGGGGCAATACCGATGCCCGTATCGATGACAGCAATTCGCAGGGTCTCTTTGACCCAAAAATCGGGTGGGGAATCGGCAGAATCTGGGTCGGCGGGGCGCTGTTGACGGCTGACTTCTAGGGTGATGCGTCCTCCGTCTGGGGTGAATTTGACGGCGTTGTTGAGCAGGTTAATTAATACTTGGCGGATGCGCCGTTCATCTATCAATAAGTCTGGCAGATTGAGTGGCAGTTCAACGCTAAGCTGAATACGTTTTTGCATGGCTTGTTGTTTGATAAATGCCAGACTGGATTGACAGAGATGATTGACAGAAACAGGGGTGCAATCCAGAGCCATTTGACCCGATTCAATTTTGGCGACATCCAAAATGTCGTTGATTAATTCTAGCAAATGAGAGCCACTGCGCTCGATGGTTTGTAAAGCTTTGATTTGTTGTTCGTTGACGATGCCAAAGACTTGATCTTGTAGCCCCTCGCTCATGCCCAGAATGGCATTGAGAGGAGTGCGGAGTTCGTGGCTCATGTTGGCGAGGAATTCGTCTTTGAGGCGGGTAGCACGGGCGAGTTCTTCGTTAGAGATGGCGAGTTGGGCGTTCGTTTCGGTCAGTCGGGCTTCTGCCCATTGACGTTCGGCTAATTCTGTCTGTAATTGCTCAAAAAGATTAGACTGCTGAATTGCGATCGCTAATTGGTTAGCCGTTTGTTTAAATAAATTAATTTCCCAATCATCCCACTGGCGCGGACGATCGCAGTGATGGGCGATCAGTAATCCCCACAGGGTTTGATTCAGAATAATTGGAACTACAAGTTCAGCTCTGACCTGGATGGATGCGAGGAATTCAAGCAAGCAGGGTAAGACTGACTGGTTTTGATCTTCGCGATCGCTGAGGGCAAAAACTCTTCCTTGGATATAGCGATCGTAGTTCTCTTCTGGGAAAACTTCTTCAGGAAAGACGATATCCAGGATCTTAGGCCATTTTGGCAAAACAAATTCAGCAATGGCAACCCCCGTCCCTCCCGGAAGCACACGATAGACTAGCACTCGATCTGATTGCAAAACCTGATGGATTTCTTTAACAGTGACATTGAGAATCTCGTTCAGGTTCAGAGATGACCGCATCCTTTGAGTAATCGCTCCCAGCAAGCGTTCCTGTTTTGCCTGTTGTTCCAATCTCAGTTCGGCTTGTTTGCGATCGGTGATATCCGATAAAACTCCCTGGATATTAATCACTACTCCTTCAGCATTTTTAATAGCTGTGAAGCTGGTTCTCACCCAAATATAATTACCATTGTTGTCGTGATGTCGGAACTCAGAATGACTTGATTTTTCATAAAAGTTGATATTCTGCTCATAATCACTATGCACGAATAGGAGATCGTCTGGATGCACCAGATCTATAAACGGCTTACCAATCCATTCACTATCTTCCCCGCCAAAAACATTCTTGAATTGCGGTGAGAGATAAGTGATAATGCCATCTTTGTCAGATGACCAAATCACATCTTTACCTCCTTCTACTAGCCGCCGGAATTTACCTTCACTCTCTGCTAATTGAGCCTCAATCTGTTTGCGATCGGTAATGTCTTGGATCAAGGCCAGTATATAAATCAGTCCGTTGTTGCTCGATAGGATTGAGGCAGAAATGGCGATAGTGCGTTTCTGCCCATTTTGATGCTGGATTTCCCTTTCTTGCCCGATCAGGTGTTCCCCTTGTTGCATCTGTGTAAAGTTGGCGATCGCCTGTTCTTGACCCTCAGAATCCGGGTAAACACTTTGATACCAACCTAAGTGGTTGATTTCTTCTAAGCTGTAGCCCGTAATCGCTTGCATTTGCTGATTCCAGACTGTGAAGCGGACAAAGGGAAACTCCTCGACTTCATGGAAAACGCACAGCCCTTCTGCCATGTTTTCTAAAATTTGTTGACGGAAGGTATTTTCCTGCTGGAGTGTGGCTTCGGCTAACTTGCGGGCGGTAATCTCGAAGCGAATGGCTAGATACTGAAAAGGCCGCCCACCTTCGTCCAGAAAGGGGACGATGGTGCTGGAAACCCAGTACAGGCTACCGTTCTTCGTTCGATTGCAAACTTCACCGCGCCAAATCTGACCGCTGGTAATGGTGCGCCACAAGTCTTGGAAAAAAGCAGGGGGATGATAGCCAGATTTGACAATGCGATGGGTTTGGCCGATGAGTTCATCGCGGGAGTAGCCAGAGACAACACAGAAGCGATCGTTGACGTAGGAGATCACCCCTTTATCATCGGTGATGGCGACACTCGCGGAACGATCGAGGGCGAGTTTGAAAGCGGATATTTCTTGAATTAACTGCTGCCGTTCGAGTTCAGCTTGTTTGCGCTCGGTAATATCAAAGTTGATCCCGATCATGCTCTGGGGATTGCCTTGGGCATCTGGCACCACCACTCCAGAGGCTTTAAAAAAGTGGATGCTGCCATCGGGATGCAGCACTCGAAACTCGGTATCGTATTCTGCCTGTCCTAAAATGGCTTGCTGGAGCAATGTTTCGGTGGAGGGGAGGTCATCGGGATGTAGCCTGCTCATCCAAAAGTCGTAGACCATATAGGAATCAGATTGTCTCGTGAGGCCAAACAGTTCGTACATCCGATCGTCCCAAAGGATGCTGTTGTGTACAATGTCCCATTCCCAACAGCCGATCGCCCCTGATTTGAGAGACAAAGCGAGGCGATCCGATACTTTCTTTAGTTCTGCTTCTGCACGTTTGCGATCGCTAATATCTTTGGCGATGCCTAAAAAGCCGATAATTTGCTGATTGACATCCTTGAGGGAGCTGATGGATAGCGACACAGGAAATCGAGAGCCATCTTTGCGGATATAGCTCCACTCTTCTTCGCTGACCAAGCCTTGGCGTGCTTGGGCAGCAAAAACCTCAAAGGTCGGAGGAATATTTTGCCCTAGTTCGGCAGAGAGTGATGCTGCCCGGTTAATTACCTCATTTGCATCGTGGATGAGTAGGGGGGTGGCTTTGCCGATGATTTCTTGAGCACTGTAACCGAGCATCCTTTCGGCTCCAGCATTAAAGGTCTGGATGATGCCAGTTGGGTCTGTGGAGATGATGGAGTAATCAGCACCATCGAGGATGGCGCGTTGCAGGCTGTTGACTTGCCAAAGCTCTTGGGTGCGTTCTGCGACTTTTGCTTCTAGCTGTTGGTTGAGTTCCTGGAGTTGTTGTTCGGCTTGTTTGCGATCGCTAATGTCTGTAGTAGTTCCTACATACCCGACTACTTGCCCGTCGGCATCCAGTTCGGCAACGGACTGCCCATATACCCAAACCACAGCACCGTCGGGATGTTGAAAGCGATATTCGAGTTGGAAAGGGCCCTTTTCTTGGATAGATTGCTCCCATTCGGCGATGACCCAATCGCGATCGTCGGGGTGTAGCCCTTGTTGCCATCCATCCCCGAAAGCGGTTTTTGGGGTGAGTCCGCTGATGAGACACCACCAATCGTTAACATAGATGCACTTGCCCACAGCATCGGCGCGGAAAATCCCCACTGGTACGGCTTCCACTAGGCTGACGTAGCGTTCTTCGCTCTCTTGCAGGAAGGCTTCTGTTCGTTTGCGATCGCTAATGTCGGTAATGGTGCCTATATAGCCGCTCCGATGTCCATTGGCATCGAGTTCGGCGACGCCTTGCCCATAAACCCACGTTACCGTACCGTCGGGACGTTGAAAGCGATATTCGAGTTCAAAAGAGTCGTTACCTTGGATGAATTGCTCCCATTGGGCAATGACCCAATCGCGATCGTCGGGGTGCACTCCTTGTTGCCATCCCTGTGCGATAGTGGCTTCTGGTGTGAGTCCGCTGATCTGAAAGTAGCGATCGTTGACATAGGTGCATAGCCCCTCCGCATCGGTGCGAAAAATCCCCACCGGAGCGGCAGCGGCAAGGGCGGCGTAGCGTGCTTCGCTCTCGATCAGGGTGGCTTCGATCCGCTGTCGCTTTACCAGTTCATTCTGCAATTTTTGCTGGATCGCGGCTTGCCCAAGGGCGATCGCCACCTGTAGAGAAACTTGTCGCAGGAGTTCGATCTCGTCAGTCGTCCAAGAGTGTGCAGTGGATCGATAACTGGCGATCATTAATCCGCGCAGTTGTTGCTCAATCACGATCGGCACCATCAGCTTGGCGCGAATATCAAACCCCACTAACAGTTCCTGATGGCACTGGGTCATTTCTGCGCCGTAGATGTCGTTGATGACGCGAATTCTGCCCTGGCGATACGGTTCAAGCCATTCTTGGCTCATGCAAGGATCGCGGGCTTCCCTATGGAGCACCGATCGCCCAGTGTCGGTAATCGCTTCCGCAATCACGGTGCCCCTAAAGTCAGGTCGAAACTGGTAAATGATGACGCGATCGCACCCCAGAAGCGAGTGAATTTCCTGTAGCGTAGTCTGCAGAATATCTGACAAATTCAGGGACGAGCGGATCTGGTCGGCAATGGTATTGAGAAGTTGCTCTCGATCGGCCTTTGCTTTGAGGGCGGCTGTCCGAGCTGCCACCTGCTGCTCGAGCTCAAGGTTGCGATTTGCCAGCAGCGCCACCTTTTCCGCCTCTAGGCGCACCACCTTCTCTTCCCACTTCTGGACCAGCTTGTATAGCTCCAGCGGGTTGAGGGCTTGCAGCAAACTGGTCTGGGTGACGATGCCTAATAGTTCTCCTAGCTCCCCTGTCACCGCCAACCGACGGATCGATCGCTGCTCCAGGATCTGCTGCACAGTCCAGAGCGACTCCTCTGGCTTGACCTTAAAAATCGGTGTACTCATTACCGCCTGAGCTAGACAGGTTTCCAGGTTCAAGCCCAATGTCTGAAATTGCACAATATCCCGCTCGGTGAGAATCCCCACTGGAATTTGTAGCTGTTCAGTAGAGCTTCCGCCTGGGTGTACAATCATCACGGAACTGATGCGATGCTCTGCCATAAGTTGGGCGATCGCCAGTAGGGAAGAATCTGGCGCAGCACAAATCACTTCGCGGGTCATCACTTCTGCTACCATACGCAACCGCAGCAGGTCGATCGGTCGAGAGGTTTGGCGCAGACTTTCGTGAGTCACTAGGCCCACTAGGCGATCGTGCTCGTCCAGGATGGGTAAATGGCGAATGTGGTGCTGTTGGAGCAGATTAATCGCAAAAAATAAATCGGTGAAGGCGGACTCGCGGAGGGTGACGACGGGGTGTGCCATCACCTCCCGGAGCACCAAATTCTCCAAGGAACGCTGTTGGGCACTCAGCCGCACCACGTCTCGCTCGGTCAGTACGCCGACCAATTGCTCGTTTTCCACTACCAACACGCAGCTCGATCGCGCCTCTAGGTGGAGGTCGTCGAGTTGACCATCGGCCGTTCTAGGGGTGTTACAGAGCGATCGCACGCCGCTCATTTGGGCGATCGCATCCATCACCGTCGTATCGGGCGAAACCACCAAGGGCTCCCGGACGATCGCAGTCCTAAGTTCTATTGGAGTGAGAGCCGTAGTACGCATGAACATGAGTTTATAGGGTTTTATTGCTGATTATTTTTTTAAACACTTCGCCTTAAACACATGAGCTGATAGCGTAGCTTGGCGTCAGCCATAGTAACGAGAAGAGTTACTTAGCTGCACGACATTCTCTAAATATTATATTTACTTACTGTTGGCTCCTGCATCAAATGAGTTAGGGAAATTCGGCGACTCTAAGGTAACGATATCTTATGAATTTCATGAGATAATAAAAACAGAAAGTAACGCTCTCTTATCAATTTCATGAGATAATAAAAACACAAAGTAACGCTCTTTCATTACTTTCCTGAAATAATAAAAAAAGAAAGTGCCGTAAACCGTTTACGACTATGTTGAAGCTCGGAGAACTCGGCGTAAAGATAAAATTTGTTGACGATTGACGATTACGGTGAATTATACAGAGCATACAGAACACTATTCCCCGAAGTGAGAAATTGTGAGGCGTTTAATTACTTTCATGTGGGATTTTTCTGATATGAAGCGTAAAACACTACCAGCAAGATCTCGTGTAGTGGGATTAAGCAATCAACAAAAAATCTGGGATTTTCTAAGCGAATTACTTGAAAATTAGAAGGCTTGAGAGAGCTAGATTAAACCTTATTCTACAAGAACTACCCGCATAATAATTTTTTATAATTATTGTCGATCAAGTAGGAAAATCAAATAAAGGGAAGACAACCGATTATCTGAAACGATGTCACCAATCAAATAGAGTTTAAGTAAGTCGGGGTAAAAAAAACGAACTCTGTTAAAAAAACAAGTGAATACAGAGAATGTTTCTACTGAGGCAACTCAATATATGGGCGCTATATTAACAGAAACCCGGTTTTTTAACACCAGTGCCTGCTGGAAGCTCCGAAAGTAGAAACGAGAAACCGGGTTTCTTACGCCAGGTAAGAGCGTCCTAATTTACAAAAATTATCAAATTAACTATCGATGCGGTACTCTCAACTCAGCCGCGAGTTAAGTTAGACTGAATTGTCAGTGCGTGAATTATTCACAGGTTAGCATCTATGCAGCTCAAACATCTGAATCAGCCTTCACAAGAACTCTCTACCTCTTGCGAGCATAACATCAAAGAGACCCAGCCACCAAAGCCCAATTATTTCGCTCACATAGCCCGTTCCTTGGGCAACCTCAGTATTCATGACAAAATCTGGCGTGGGTACGCACTGGCTCTTTGTGTTGCGATTGGGGGAACGACTATCGGGATGTTGGTGGGCACTCATTACTATCGCAGGACTAACAATCAAGTACACCTCGATCGAGAAACTCAGCTTTTACATAAGTTGCAGGTGGCTTTAGTGCGGACGCAAAACAGCCAAGAGTGGCTGATTTACGGCATCGACCAGCCCCAAATATTTGACAGCAAATACCAACAGCTACAAAAGAATATTTACAGCTTAAAAGAGTTACTATCTGAAGTTAAGGAACCTAAATACCTGAAACAAATAAAAGGGATAGGTAAATTTAGAAATACTTGCGATTCGCTACTGTCTAATTATATTTCTAAACTAGAAATAGTTAATAAAAAAATTAGTCAGTTGCCCAATAACCCCGCTCAACAAAGCGTAAAACGTAAGTTGCTGTCGAATTTCGCTCGAAATAAAACAGGGTTGCAACTAGATACGGCTGTCAATGATATAGCAGCAATTATCGATCGCGCCCAAGAGCAAGAAGATGCAGGGCGGGAGGATCTGCTGCGAGCCCAGGCGCTGCGGGTGCAAATAATTTTGGGTAGCATGGCACTGTCGATCGTCGTTGCAGCAGTGCTGGCGCGCTTCACCAGTCGGGCGATCGCCAAACCCCTCGCCGCTGTAACTAAAATTGCTCAGCGAGTGACTGAAGAATCTAATTTTCAGTTGCAAGTACCAGTTACCAGCACCGATGAAGTGGGAGTATTAGCAGCTTCGCTGAATCAACTGATTCAGAAAGTAAATCAGTTGCTACAAGAATTGAAATCTGAACAACAAACCCAGATACTTCAAAATGAAAAAATGGCAACTTTGGGGCGGATGTTAGCCGGTGTTGCTCACGAAGTTAACAACCCAATCAATTTTATCTATGCCAATATCGACCCAGCCCGAAATTATGTTGAAGATATTTTAGATTTGCTCAAGACTTACGAAACACAAATTGCCAACCCGCCTGCCGCAGTGCTGGCGAAAGGCGAAGAAATAGACATCGATTTTCTCAAAGAAGATTTGATCAAAATATTTGACTCGATGCAAGTAGGCGCTGAAAGAGCCAAAGCTATTATCTTAAGTTTGAAAGATTTTTCTCGCCTCGATGAGGCAGCCCCTCATCCCGTCGATTTGCACGCCTGCATAGACAGCAGTTTGCTGATTCTCAACAGCCGCATCAAACAGGGCATTGAAGTGGTATGCAATTACGGGAATATTCCGAGTGTAGAAGGCTATATGGGTTTGCTTTACCAGGTATTTGTGAATCTTCTGAACAATGCACTAGATGCTGTGGAAGAGAAAGCAAAAATTGAGAAAACTAGCTCGGAGGAGGCGAAAAAACAATCGGCTTCGGACTCAAGCAAACAAGGAGCACCGAGTTTTTCGCCGAGAATTGTGATTGCTACAGAATACTTGGACGACGACTCCGTGCTAGTGCGAATTTCTGATAACGGTATGGGAATAGCGCCCGAGAGTCAAGAAAAAATGTTTGAAACATTCTTTACTACTAAACCGAGAGGTGTAGGTACTGGTTTGGGATTGGCAATTGGTCGCGAAATTATCGTCAAGAAACACGGGGGGACGATTAACTTTTGGTCGGAGGTGGGAACGGGGACGGAATTTTCGATCGCCCTGCCGATTAAGTATGAGGATTCAATGCCAAATGCGCTCTTACAACCTCCAATTGCTAGGGAATCAAATTCCATAGCCAACGAGAAAGTGTCAACCAAGACCGAAAAAAGAGGAACTGTAAAAACTTAAAAATCATCCGTTTTTATTATTGTTAAAAAAAAGGCAACTGCAAGCAAGCTCCCCACTCTAATTTCATAATTCATTCCACATCTAAAATGTAAAATCTAAAATGTAAAATCTAAAATTGTATGAGATTGGTTACTGACTGGCTGTCGCTACCCCACTGGGTGAGTGATAATACCAAAATAAAAACTATTTTCCATAATCTTGAAAAACAGGATTTGCTATAATTTAAAGTTGAGCAATCACTGTACGGAGCGAAAATTATGGGACTATTTGACCAAATTTTGAGCGCGATCGACAATCCCAACCAACAAGCAAACCCCAATCAGTTGGGCAACATTCTCGGTGCGGTAGAGCAGTTGAGCAGCAACCAGGGCGTCAATACGGGCACGACTCAGCTAGCAATGTCGGTTTTGGGCGGATACGTGCGATCGGCATTGCAAAACGTGCGATCGCAGTCAGGAGACGCACAAGCTCAACAACTTGTCAACCAATTTAGCGGCACAAATCCCAATCCCCAAGCGGTACAGAGTTTGTTCGGAGTCGGCCAACTGACGCAGATAGTGAACGATATCGCCCACAGAACCGGTTTGAATAACGCCACAGTGCAGGCGATGATACCTGTTTTGGTGCCGCTGGTGCTGAATTTGCTAAAAACCGGCAGCAACGCCCAAAATCCAGCCCAAGGCAGCAATCCTGTTTTGAATACATTTTTAGATGCAGATGGAGACGGCGACGTAGATATTACTGACGCCATGTCGATGGCAGGCCGCTTTTTGAATCAGCGCGGTTAATTTGGGATTTTTTAACCGCAGATATCAGCGGATGGACACAGATGAACGCAGATAAAATCCTATCTGCGTTCATCTGCGTTTATCTGGCTTCATCGGCGGTTAAAAAAATTCCTACTTTAACCCAAACCCAAATCAGTCACAGCACCGAGACTGCTAGAAGAAACCAACTTAGCGTATTTAGCCAAAACGCCCTTAGTATAGCGAGGTTTAGGAGGCTGCCAAAGAGCCCGCCGCTGCTCCAATTCTGCATCAGAAACATTGAGCTGCAACAAGCGATTTTGAGCATCAATCGTAATTGAATCGCCCTCTTGTACCAAAGCAATTGTCCCGCCAACTTGTGCTTCGGGTGCAACGTGACCGACAACCATGCCGTAAGTTCCGCCAGAGAAGCGACCGTCAGTAATTAACCCGACAGAATCCCCCAAACCGGCGCCAATAATTGCCGAAGTTGGGGCTAACATTTCGCGCATTCCCGGCCCGCCTTTGGGCCCTTCGTAGCGGACGACAATCACATCTCCGGCTTGAATTTTGCCCGCTAAAATTGCCTCCAAACAATTTTCTTCAGATTCAAATACCCGCGCCGGGCCAGTAATTTGCGCTTTTTTAACGCCAGTAATTTTAGCAACTGCTCCTTCTGTTGCCAGATTTCCCCTGAGAATTGCTAAATGTCCTTGGGCGTAAATCGGGTTGTTCCAAGGGCGGATGACATCTTGGTCGGTGCGGGGTTCGGCTGGAATATCTGCTAACACTTCCGCAAGAGTTTGACCGGTAATTGTCAGCGCGTCTGGGTGCAGCAAACCCTGTTCTAGCAGGATTTTCATTACTTGGGGAATGCCGCCGGCTTTGTGCAAATCGGTTGCTACGTATTTGCCGCTGGGTTTGAGGTCGCACAGCACGGGCACTTTTGCTCGAATAGTTTCAAAATCGTCGAGGGACAACTCAACGCCGATCGCATTGGAAATGGCTAATAAATGCAGCACAGCATTGGTTGAACCGCCGACTGCCATGATTACCGCGATCGCATTTTCAAAGGCCTTGCGAGTCAAAATTTGGCTCGGTAACAACTGTTTGCGGATCGCTTCCACGACAACTTTTGCAGATTCGGCAGCGCTGTCAGCTTTTTCGGCATCCTCAGCAGCCATTGTCGAAGAATAAGGCAAACTCATGCCCATTGCTTCAAAAGCACTCGACATGGTATTTGCTGTGAACATTCCGCCACAAGAACCCGCACCCGGACAAGCATTCTGTTCCACTGCATTGAGTTCTGTTTGGTCAATTTTGCCCGCGCTGAATTGACCGACTGCTTCAAAAGCGCTGACAACGGTTAAATCCTGTCCGTTGTGGTGTCCCGGTTTGATCGTGCCGCCGTAAACAAAAATAGCAGGAATGTTCATGCGGGCGATCGCAATCATCGCCCCCGGCATATTTTTATCGCAACCGCCGACAGCCAGCACCCCGTCCATACTTTGGCCGTTGCAAACAGTTTCGATGGAATCAGCAATTACATCTCTCGACACCAGAGAATATTTCATCCCTTGAGTTCCCATCGATATCCCGTCGCTGATAGTAATCGTACCGAACATCTGCGGCATCGCCCCAGCTTCCCTTGCACCCGCAGTGGCCCGCAAAGCGAGCTCGTTCAATCCCATATTGCAGGGCGTAATCGTGCTGTACCCGTTGGCAATCCCCACAATAGGCTTAGTGAAATCGCCGTCACCAAAACCGACTGCCCGCAGCATTGCTCGGTTGGGCGCGCGCTGCACGCCCCCAGTCACAGCTTGGCTTCTCAAATTTTCAGGCATTTTAAAATTTCCTTTGTCTGTTGACAGTTGACCGTTGACAGTTGACAGTTGACAGTTGTCAGTTGTCAACTGCCAGCTCGCCCAAAAACGAATACAAGTTTCCGATAATCGTCGTGGTGAGCCCATAATTTTAGACCAAAGTTCCGGCTCCCAGATGAATCTGTGGAGCAAATCTAAAATCTAAAATCTAAAATCGACTGACTCAGTGTCGAGCGCCGAGAGTTTTACCCTATTGTTGATTTTCTCAGAAGCTTTGATATTTGTCAGACCTTTTAGGAGGCAGCGGCACAGCAGTGCCCGGAAAGCCGTGCAAAGATTCTACAGATACTACAGCGTGCAGAGTGAATACCGTGGTTATCTGGGATGATGTGGTAACACCCATCACTCTAACGTTTAAAAAAATTGCGAGGCGAATGACATGGAGGCCGATCGAATTCTGAGGCAATATGCGGCCGGAGAAAGAAATTTTCGAGAGATTAACCTCGTCGGGGCCGACTTAAAAGGGGTAAACCTCAGCGAGGCTAACTTTACCAGATCGAATTTCCAAGACGCAAACCTCAAAGGCGCTAACCTGACGGGAGCGAACTTGCGCGAGGTGAAATTGGCAGGGGTGGACTTGACGGAAGCCAACCTCAGCGAAGCAAATCTCATCGGTACCGATTTGAGCCGCGCCAATCTCAGCGGGGCTAACCTGATGGGAGCCAACCTGCGCGGCTCAATGGCCAGAGAAGTCAACATGACCAAGGCTAATTTGACCGAAGCTAATTTGACCGAAGCCAACTTTACCGAAGCGAATTTGTTTGCGGCCAACTTAACCGACGCTAGCATGATTCGCATTAATTTGATGAAGGCAAATTTGAGTTGGTCAACTCTCAAAGCGGTAAACCTGACAAATGCCATTCTTAGCCAGTCGCTTTTAGAAAGAGCTAACCTGAATCAGGCAATTCTCAGCGGGGCGATGCTCAGCGGGGCTAACCTGACTGGTGCAGACTTGCGCCAAGTAACGATGGTGGGAGCTAATCTGAGCGAAGCTAATCTGAGCAATGCTAATTTGAGAGTTGCTAATGTGAGTTGGTCAACGCTAGCAAAAGCTAATTTGAGCGGTGCTAATTTGTACCGTGCCAAGCTGTGCTGGTCTAATTTTAGCGGGGCTGTTTTGTTGGAAGCGGTTTTGATTGACGCTAATCTCAATCGAACTAACTTCCGCGATGCAGATTTGAGGCGGGCAATTATGCCGGACGGCACGACTAATGATTCTTAAAATTTGATTGTTAACTGTTAACTGTTGACTGTTGACTGTTGACTGTTGACTGTTAACTGTTAACTGTTGATTAATAACTAATGACTATCACTGAATTATTGATTCTCGGTGCTGCAGGAATTTTTGCCGGAATTCTAGCTGGATTTTTGGGTATCGGTGGCGGTACGGTGCTCGTACCTTTGTTGGTTGCTCTCAAGTACGCCCCGGTACAAGCGGTTGCTACTAGCGGTTTGTCGATCGTCATTACAGCTATTTCTGGCAGCATCCAGAATTGGCGCATGGGCTACCTCAGCTTGAGCCAAGTCGCAGGCATCGGATTTCCAGCCGTAATTACCGCACAAATCGGTGCTTATTTGGCGGGGATATTTCCGCCTTACTTGCTGTTACTTACTTTTGGGTTGTTGCTGTGGCTCAATATTTATTTGATTGAAGTTCGCAAGAGGCTGACAGCTAAGAAGAAAGCGGAATCAGAACAAGAGGAACTAAGAGGAGAAGCGGGACAAGGAGACAAGGCTCAATTACCAATTACCAATCACGAATCATCCAATAATTCAAATATTTTATTCAATCCAACTTTTGCTAAAATTGCTACCGGCAGTGCTGCGGGTTTATTAGCGGGTTTGTTTGGCGTAGGCGGCGGCGTAATTATGGTTCCCCTGCAAATTTTGCTGTTAGGAGAAAGCATTAAAACCGCAATTCAAACCAGCTTGGGCGTCATCGTCATCACGGCTATTTCGGCGACGGCGGGACACGCGGCGCGCGGGAATGTTTTGTGGGTTGTGGGGTTAATTCTGGGGGGCGGCGGTTTGTTGGGCGCGCAGGTGAGCACGCGGTTTTTGCCGAGATTGCCCGATCGTATTGTTAGTTTAGCTTTTCGATCGCTCTTGGCAATCTTATCGATTTATGTTTTCTGGCAAGCTTGGCAAAAATTTAGTAACGGGTAATTGGTAATTGGTAAGGTGCGCGGCAGAAGAGCCCCCTACAAAAAAATCCCGGAAGGTACCCGCGCAGCACCCTACGAAAAACGAATAAGTAAGACTAATTTGCTGATAGTTTCTTCACGGCACGAGTCAGACGCTGCAAATAAGGCTTGACAATTTCTTGATTTTGCCTCTGCAACTCGGAAACTTGCTGCTGCAAATGCTGAATCTCGGTTTGCAACATCCCTGTGTCTATTGTGGGTCGATCGAGCAAATCCTGCAATTGCTTCAGAGAACCTTGGATTTGATCCAAGTCTACTTCGTTCGATCGCTCCTGTAACTGAGCCGTAATAGTTTTAACTTCAGTTAACTTTTCGCCCATCAATAAAAATCGGACGTTGACATTTTCCCAATCATGCTCTCTCAGGGCGCTATTTTCCAAAAGGCGGACTTTCTGCTGCAAATCCGACAGTTGCGTGTTGAAATCCTGAGAATCTGCCGGAAGCGCCTGCGCTTGGCGTTCGAGGGAGGCTACGGCAGCTTGTACCTCGGCGATGACGCCGGATTCCAAGCCGAGGAGTTTCTGCTGCAAGTCGGAGACGGCGGTGTAGAGTTCTGCAGGTTCTCCAGGTAGTATCTGAACTTGCTGCGATCGAGGTTCTACTGCGGCCTGTACGTCCGCGATGGCAGAATTTGCCTTTTGTTGCATTTGTTGCTCGAAACGCTGGCGATTGGCGAGATTTAGCGAGAGTGCTGCGGTTAAGGGGGCGGCAGCGTAGAGAATTTGGCCCGACAATACAGCAGTAATCGTGCCAATTGCTGAACCAGCCACAGAGGCGTATTCTGCCAATTCTAGCCAGTCCGGCTGGTTCGGGGCACTTCTCAAAGCTGGGAATGATGCTTTTTCAATCTTCTGCATAGCCTTTTAGTCGTAGTCGGATAGATGGCGATAGGGACATGATAAAAGCGATCGGCAAATAAATCAGGGCTATTTGTCAAAATTTCCTGATTGTGGTATTTTTATTGACCTCGTGCCGAATACCTTCTGCCTTCAAAACGGTCAATCTCAGGTAAAATTCAGGGTTAAGTCGATCGCTCAACACTTAACCGATAACCATTCACCGCCGTCTGTCAGGAGTCTACAGAAAATGGGTCTCAAGATTATTGAAAGCTACGATAGCAGTTTTGTCCTCGAACCCGAGGCTAAAACGGCACTGTTCGGTTTGTTAACCGGTGAAAGCTTTGTCAAACAAGTAGCGCTACAATTGCAATGCTCGCGCATTGAGTTTGCCGAGTTACTTTTTCAGCCAGTCCCTTACAGCAGCGAGACGCCGAAGGGAATGCCTGCGGAATTTGAAAAGTATCATCAATCGAGCGATTTTGCGATCGTCAACGTCCCGCCTAATTTCATGTTCCAAGCCAAAATATTTAAACCCAGCCGCCTCTGTGCCGTTTATCGAGTTTTTAAGAGTTAGGTAAAGGCTGGTTAATCTGTGGTTAAATCTAAAATCTAAAATCTAAAATCTAAAATCGGATGACAGAAGACATTCAATCTCTCGCCAGCTTAGAATTCATCCCATACATAGACTCCGAGGGGAAATTGCCTGATTTTGTTCAGGGAAAAATCGGCGTTTACGCGATTTTTGATAGCGAGAAAGTCCTGCAATTTGTCGGCTATTCTCGCGACATTTACCTCAGCCTCAAACAGCATTTGGTACGCCAAACCCAATATTGCTACTGGCTGAAAGTCCAAACTATTGACAAGCCCAGCCGCACTATTCTAGAAAGCATTAGAGAAAGTTGGATTGCCGAAAACGGTTCCCAACCCCAGGGTAACGGTGCCGATGCTGCCAAGTGGAACGATCCCATCGACACTAAAACTGTGATGACTACCGAAGAAGTAGCAAATTATGAAGGTATCTTTGCCGATGAAATTGCCAAAGATAAATTGTTGAAAAATGTAGCGCGGCGCGTGGAAAATGAAATTTTCTCGCTGTTGAAAGCTCGCGGCGTAACTGAAGAAATCCGGTTTAATCCCAAGCTAAAAACTAGCGGATTGCTGGATTTAAAGTAAATACGTTCTATGGTCAATTTCCCACAATCAGCCCCTGTTTGTAATGAGGATTCCTATCAAATCCTCTGGCAATAAAATGAAACAGTCCTCCCGCTCACCCGGCACTCCGCCAGGGAATGAATTCCACGGGGCTTATAGCAAAAGTCCTCTAAAAGAGGACTAATAAATTATTCAGTCCTCTTTTAGAGGACTTTCGCTTTGAGGCAGGGGTTTCAACCCCTGACGGACTGACAGACTATCGGTTTTACCTTAAACAGATGCTCGCGTACAATCTATGTGATATATTCTCTGGGTCTGATTAAATTTTAAAAGGTTAAAATTTATTAAAATTTAACAGATATCGGAATCTGCAAAATTAACTCGGTTCCTCGACCTGGAGCAGAAATACAACTGATTTGACCTCGATGTTTTTCCACTACAATATCGTGACTGATTGCCAACCCTAATCCAGTACCGCGGCCTACAGGCTTCGTAGTAAAAAATGGGTCAAATATCTGGTGGCGCACTTCCTCACTCATCCCACAACCGTTATCGGCAATGTTAATCACAACGGATTTATAGTTTTGAGCGGCTAATTTGGAGTCTTGATTGTGCAGGGCCGATTCTGACTCAAAACCTACTGAAGTGCTGATGGTAATTTTTCGGGGAGAAGGTTGAGTTTCCAGGGCATCAATAGCATTACTTAGCAGGTTCATGAACACCTGATTTAACTCACTGGCGTAACAGGTGACTCTTGGCAGTTGGCTGTAGTGTTTAATCACCTCTATCTCGCCAGCTTTGTTTGCTCCCTTCAATCGGTGCTGCAAAATAACTAAAGTATTGTCAATGCCTTCATGAATATCCACTGGCTTGTACTTTTGTTCGCCAAGGCGGGTGAATTTCCGCAAAGACATTACAATCTCGCTAATCCGAGAAGCACCCTCTGTCATCGAATTCAGCAGTTTTGGATAATCCTCTGCGATGAATTCGGGTTGAATCTCATCCAATTCGCCGATAATTTCTGCAACGGGGTGGGGGTAGTAATGTCGGTACAATTCGACGAGGCGAAGCAAATCTCGCGCATAGTCCGCCGCTAGAGCAATATTACCGTAGATAAAGCTGACGGGATTGTTGATTTCGTGAGCAATTCCTGCCGCTAGCTGACCTAAAGAAGCCATTTTTTCCTTCTGTATTAACTGAGCTTGAGTTTTCTTTAGTTCAGTTACGGTTTGTTCGAGTTCCTTGGCATAGGATTGTGTTTGTTGGAACAACTGGCGCTGCACGAGTTGATTTGAAACGCGGGCCAAAACTTCTTGTTCGTGAAACGGTTTTGTGATATAATCTATACCACCAACTTCAAAAGCTGTGACTTTATCAAACACTTCATTTAAAGCACTGATAAAAATAACTGGAATATCTTTGGTTGTGGGAGAAGCTTTCAATGCTTGGCAGACTTTGTAGCCGTCCATACCGGGCATCATGATGTCGAGCAAAATCAAGTCAGGAGGAGTTAACTCGATCGACCGCAGCGCTAGTTTGCCGTCGGGTGCGGTGCGTGTTTTGTACCCTTGCTGCGAGAGTATTTGAGCTAAAAGTTGCAAATTAGCCGGAATATCATCAACAATTAAAATATTCCCTTTTAAGGCGGGAGTTGGTTCGGAATTCATATTTAGTTCCGTAAAATAACCTTTATAGGTTTGTAGTGAGTACGATCGCCCTCATAAAACCCCCTCGGACGATCGTACTCACTACAAACCTATCTCATATCCTTATTATTTTGGTTCGGGATGGATGAGAGCTAGTATTTGATTGAACTGAAACTCGTTAGCCAATGCGGCTAGAGCGCTTGCTAAAGCGTCATTGCGATCGCGAATTTGCTCAATTTGGATCAGAATTAACTCTAAATCGCACTCAATTGTGGCTTTCTCTAAAGCTGCCAGCCAATCTGCGGGTAAAGCTGCCAGACTCTCTGGAGTTGGAGCCTCGATTTGAGTTGACTCGGGCACACTCTCCGGTTCACCGTAAATGTAACGCACTCCCAGATGTTTGTGCAGGGTGGCAAAAATTTCTGTATCTCGAAAGGGTTTGTGGATAAAGTCATCGCAATCATCTGATACAGTAACGGTTTGCGCTTCCTCGGCGTTACCGGCACTCACGGCAATAATTGCCGTAGCTTGACCTTTAACGGTGGCTTTAATGCGTTTGGTCGCTTCATCTCCATCCATCACGGGCATCCACATATCCATAAAAATTAAGTGTGGCTCAAAACTCGACCACATTTCAATAGCTTCTATGCCGTTGGTGGCTTCTTGGAGTTCAAAGTTAAAGGCAGCGAGGAGTTTGATCAGCAGTTGGCGGTTGTCCGATCGATCGTCCACAATCAAAATACGATAGCGCGGCTGGTTGCCTTCCAGCGCTATCACCCGACGCGGTGGCTCTACGGGTTGAGTCGCCGGGGCATCAACGGCGCTGACGGGAATATCAAACGCGAAGGTGGTGCCGCGTCCTACTTCACTGCGTACAGTAATCAGGCCGCCCATCAGGTTGACAAACTGTTGGCTGATAGCCAGTCCCAAGCCTGTTCCTTGCTGAGATTTTGTTCCTGTTTTGGTTTGCACAAAGGTTTGAAAAAGTTTATCTAACTCATCAGCAGCTATGCCGGAGCCAGTGTCTTCTATTTCAAAATGTAATTGGTAATTACTGATTGGTAATTGCTGATCTTTCCCCTCCCTAACCGCACTTACTCTTACCCTAATTTCTCCTTCTTTCGTAAACTTAATGGCGTTAGAGAGGAGATTGATTAAGACTTGGCGCAACTTAAGTTGATCGGTTTGCACGTATTCGGGGACTTCGCTAGAGCAGTCAAATATTAACTGCAATTGTTGCTCCATTGCCTGGAGTTGAAACATCTCTTGCACATCGTTCAACAGGCTCCTTAATTGAAAGTCTGTTGGGTTGATTGTCATGCGTCCCGCCTCTATTTTCGCTAAATCTAATATTTGATTGATTAGAGCGAGCAAGTGTTCTCCGCTGCGGTTGATGATGCGGATATTTTCCTGTTGTTCGTGATTCAGGTTGGTAGAGCGCTGCATCAATTGCGAGAATCCCAGAATTGCGTTTAGCGGGGTGCGAAGTTCGTGGCTCATATTCGCCAGGAAAGTGCTTTTGGCAAGGTTGGCAGCTTCTGCGGCCCACGCGGCTTGTTGAAGCTGTACTGCTTGCTGTTGAGTCGCTTCGAGCAATTGAGCTTGTTGTAAGGCGACTCCCAGTTGAGTGCTAATTTGCAGCCCAATATTGATTTCACCTTCGCGCCAAGTGCGGGGTCCAGAATTTTGATAGCTGGCGAGCAAACCCCAAAGTTGACTGCCGCAAAATATGGGAAAAATAACGTAGGATCTAGCTTGAAATTGTTTTAACAGTTCTAGGTAACAAGGACTCAACCCAGCGCTGTATATGTCTTCAATTATGCGGTAAGGAACGCCTCTAGCGTACATACCGCCTTGATTTTTTTGTAGATAGGTATCCAGCACTGGTGTACCGCCGGCTTGCATAGTTTTCACGGTACAGCGAGAGTGTTCGACGAGAGTGCTTGGCACATTACAATCGTCGGTTTGTTGCATCAGAGATACCCAGCCGGGAGCCATTGATTCGGCAACAAATTCCCCGCTCCAATCAGGATTAAAGCGATAGATACCGACACGATCGCATTTTAGGGTTTGTCGCAGTTCAGAGGTTGTGGTTTTGAATATTGTGTCAATATCTAAGGATTGACGGATGCGCTCGATCGATCGGGCGATGGCTTGTTCTCCCTGGGCGCTTTCTCGCAAAGCTGACTCGGCTTGTTTGCGCTCGCTAATATCCAAAACAGTGCCGAACAAACGGAGCAACTGCCCTTTTTCATCATAAACCGGTTTCCCTCGAACTTCTATGTAACTGAGCGAGCCATCTCTTCGCATCAGCCGCAAATCAATTTCAAAGCTTTGCCCCGACATAGCTTGCTCGCGCACCATTGTCAGATAGCGCGATCGATCTTCTGGATGAAAACGCTCGATTAATTGTTCGGTTGGGAGCGGTTTTTGAGTCGGATCGAGCTCGTAAATGCGATATAGTTCTTCACTCCAAGTGGTTGTTGCTGTGGCGATATCGTGTTCCCAACTGCCAATACGGGCAATTTTTTGGGCTTCCAGCAGCCGGGCTTCGGCAAACTGGCGATCGCTAATGTCGCGGGCTACCCAAACAGCGGAGCTATCGGACAGCGGCGAAATTTTAGCAGCAAACCAAACTTCTTTGTTATTAATCCGCAGACTGTAATCGAAACTAATAGTTTGTTGGGTTTCCAATGCCTGTTGAACTTGAGCGAAATAAATCTCCTCCCTTTCCTCGTGAAATAATTGTTCGATGATGGAGTCGATCTGATTTGTCTCATAGTTGTATTGACCAATACCCTTTGTAGGTATAATTTGGATGCTTTTCTCGGTTTGATTAAAAATCAAGACAACATCGGTTATCGACTCGAATATTTTTACAACTTGCTCGGCAGAAGTGTAAAGTTTTTGTTCGAGCAATTTGCGATCGGCAATTTCATGTTGTAATAGTTCGTTAGCACCAGCTAAGGCGCAGCTACGTTCTGAAACTTCGGCTGCTAAAGTGCGATTGTAGTCAGTTAATATTTTTTCAGAGTGTTTGCGCTGTGCGATGTTATAAAAAGCATTGATGGCATAAATAATGTTTCCGCCTTCGTCAAAAATTGGTGTGGCGCGCACCTCAAAAGGAATAAATTTCCCATCTCGATAAAGTTCTACATCTTCAAGGAATACCGTTTCACCGCGCAGTGCTCGGAATGCGGGCAGTTCTTCAGTGGGATAAAGCTGGTTTTGGCGGTAGATTTGATAAACTTCTACTGCTTCTTCTAAAGTCGCATCGGGAATAGTTTCTACGCCGAGCCAATGCTTGGCAGTTTGGTTGAAGTACACGACTTTACCCGAAGCATCGTGGATAGATACTCCCGCAGGTATGGCTTCGATAAATTGCTTGAGTTGGCTCTCGCTGTGCGCTAAAGCTTCATGTAAAGAGTTTTTGTCTGCAAAAGCCTGTTGCAGTTGCGCTGCCATAAAATTGAAGGAATTGGCGAGAGCTCCGACTTCATCCAAGCGTCTAATTTCTAAAGGTCGATCCCATTTTCCTTTGGCAACATTTTTGGCAGCGGTATTCAAGCGCATAATTGGCTTTGTCACCCAACGGGAAGTCAACAATCCGATCGCGATCGCCAGCGGCAGTGTACCGGCCAACAACCACAATGTGTTGCGCGTATTTGCTTGAATTGGAGCCGTGAAATCAGACTCTGGCACCACCACCACAATTAACCAATCCAAACCACGGACATCTCGATAGGGAGTGACGCGGACAAACTGCCTATCGCCC
The DNA here is from genome assembly GCF_036705345.1 of Microcoleus sp. B3-D2. Taxonomy (NCBI): domain Bacteria; kingdom Bacillati; phylum Cyanobacteriota; class Cyanophyceae; order Oscillatoriales; family Microcoleaceae; genus Microcoleus; species Microcoleus sp. B3-D2. The sequence goes on along the minus strand of NZ_JAUBUG010000054.1, from coordinate 28,939 downwards.
TTGCTCGCCAGGGTAAATTTCTGGGTTGTTTGCAGCGTGCGGAAGTTGCCAAATCGGTTGGCGAGTTGTCGAGCAATATCTCGCGTTCGGGCATCCTTGCTGTTGGTGGCTAGCAATGGCGTCGGTTGCTTTTTTGCTGGCGCCACCAAGGGTGTTTCTACTGTGGATGTGGCAATCAGATTGCCCGATCGATCCATAATAAAAGTTTGTCCTGAAGCCGAGAATTGCAGCCCAGCCAGAAAGGTATTGATTGCCGACAGTCCATTATTATCCGTGAGGCGATCGCTAATTCGCTCTCCTACTTGTTCGATTAACTGATGCGCTACATCTTCGACTGATTCCTGACTACTTTTGAAAGAAAGATAGCCCACTAGCCCAACAACACTTACCGTTTGCAAAACCAACGGAACAATCAGAACCGTTCGCAGTGGCAGCTTGCTAAAAAAAATGGCGGTTAGGCGGTTGAAGCGATAAATGGGCATGGGTGTAAACCAATTGCGCTGATAATCGTATTTTAACTGCTGTAGCGTGCTTTTCCCGGCAATTGGCGCGCCCTAAAAAATGTGAAATTTTCCGCCTAGTTCAATATAGCCAACTACTAGCGAAGATTGGACGCGGATGCGAAAATTTGCTTCTGTCAGTTCAGTTTCTAGCTGTTTGGCATTTGATTCATTTTTACTTACAAAAACAGTGAGAACTTTTCTAATTTATTTGTGTGTACCGGCAATCATGTCGTTAATGAAAAGCCAGCGGGGGCGGGTTTATGAGATTGTAGATTATGGGCAATTATTATTGGTGAACCCGCCCCTACAAGATTTAACATCATACAAATCCGAATCAAACGGAAATGATATTATTTGTGTGTTCATCGAACCCGATCGCCCTAATGCAAATTTGTTAACTTGGCTAAAACGGTGGCGAAGAGAGCGGGTTCGATCGGCTTTGTTAAATGTTCGTTGTAACCAGTGGCGATCGCCCGATCGCGGTCTTCTTCGCTAGCATAAGCTGTCAGCGCCACGGCCGGCAAGCGCTTGATTTTGTCTGATTCGGACGATCGCACTTTGCCGATCAGCCAGTAGCCGTCCTCAACGGGCATACCGATATCACTAACTAAAATATCCGGCGGCGACTGCTGTAAAATGTCGATCGCCTCCGCAGCCGTTGCAGCCGCAGTCGCAGTCGCCCCGCACTGTTCGAGGGCAACCATCAAAAACTCGCGGTTGTCGGGTTCGTCGTCAACTACCAACACCTTTAAACCAGCCAACATACCCGGAGGCCTTGGATTGGATTTCGTTTCTCCTCTCAACTGCGGCTGCTTACTCCGAGGCTGTTTGAGTGGCAGTGTCACCGTAAATGTCGCACCCTGGTCTTTACCGGGACTTTCCGCAGTCACAGTACCCCCGTGGAGTTGTACCAAGTGCTCGACGATCGCCAATCCCAGTCCCAAACCGCCCTCAGCCTTAGTTTTCGAGGCGTCTGCTTGTCGGAAGCGATCGAACACGTAGGGCAGAAAATCAGCAGGAATGCCCTTTCCGGTATCGCTGACAGTAATTTGCACGTAATTGGGTGATGAGGAATCGCTAACAGCCACCGCAGACAAGCGCAGTTCGACATTTCCCCCCGAAGGCGTAAACTTCACGGCGTTAATCAGCAAATTCCACACTACCTGCTGCAACCTCTGGGCGTCGCCCCACATCAAGCCGACTGCGGGGTCAAGTTCTAACGAAACGGTGACAGACTTAGCCTCGGCTGCCAAACGAACTGAATTATGAGCCGCCTCGATCGTCCTTACCATGTAGAACCAGCCGGGTTTCAGGGCCAACTTGCCTTGAATAATCCGGGAAACGTCGAGCAAATCTTCCACTAGCTGGATCTGCACCTTCGACTGACGCTCGATGGCTTCCAAACCGCAAGCTAATTTATCTTGGTTGTAGGGGTGGGCGCGCAGGATCTGTGCCCACCCCTGAATCACATTTATAGGCGTTCGCAATTCGTGGGAAAGAGAGTCTAGAAACTCGTCTTTCCGGCGGCTGATAGCTTCTGCTTCCGCCCGCGCGACTTGTTCGCGATCGAGCAACTGAGCGCGTTGGGCCTCGACTTGCTTGCGATCGCTGATGTCGGCGACGATCGACATACAGTTGATATTGCCGTTGCTGTCGCGGACTGGAGTTGCCCACAAACTGATGTCGATCGAGCTGCCGTCTTTCCTTTGGCGCTGGGTTTCCATGCCGGCGATCGCGTGTCCTTCGCGAATTCCTTTCAAATTAGCCGTGAATTCCTCCCGCTTGTCTGCGGGAACGCTGGGTATAAATTGACCTACCGCCTCTGATTCGGGCCAGCCAAAAATCCTCTCGGCGGCTGGGTTCCACATTTTCACAGTCCCGTCCTCGCAGTCCAAAACGGTAACTGCTAGGGGACAAGCCTGAATCAAGGCTTCTAAAGTTTGATGGATGTGCGATCGGGCTGCTTCTGCTTGTTTGCGAGCGCTGATATCGACGTTCACCCCGATCATCCGCAAAGGCAAACCCCCATCGCCCTGAAACACCTTAGCCCTGCAAGCAATCCAGCCCACGCTTTTGTCCGGGCGGCAGATGCGGAACTCAATGTTTAATTCCTCCCCGGAAGCCACCGCCGCCTTTACCTGCTTTTGAGTAACAGCGCGATCGTCTGGATGCACCATTTCCACCCAACGTTGATAGCTGTCGATACCGCCGGCCGGCATCCCGTACAAAGCCTCTAACTCCGGCGTACAGGCGACCTCGCAGGTTTGGACGTTCCATTCAAAAGTTCCGATTTTGCCTGCTTGCTGAGCGATTTGCAGCCGTTCTTGATAGTTTTTGAGTTCTGCTTCCACGCGGGAGATCTCGGTCAAGTCGATGAAGAATGCGACGATCGTCTCTGGTTCGCCGTTCTCCGGGCACAGAGTGGTTCCCCCCATCAGAAGCGGCACGCGGCTGCCATCTTTGCGGATGTACTCTTTCTTGAAAGGAGTTGCGACCCCCTTAGCCCGCAGTTCCCCGGCCGCCAGGGCGTCGAGGTGCAGGTATTCGGGGGGGGTCATTCTGTCCCACCGCATTTTACCCGAGAGCAAGTCTGAGCGGGTGTAGCCGACCATGTTGAGCAGGGATTGGTTGGCGTAGGCGATGCGACCGCTAAAATCGCCGATCGCGACTCCGAAAATATTTGACTCGAACAGCCGCCGGAATATGCCTTCGCTTTGCTGTATTACTCGTTTTGCTTGTTTGCGATCGGTGATTTCGGCTACCACAGTGCTGACTCCCAGCAGTGTTCCTGATTCATCGCTCACTGGGTAAAAGCTGATTTGCCAATCCCGCAAAACTCCCGGGTGTTGCTTTGTTGCGGCCTTAATTTCCAAGTCGAGCACGGGGGTTTGCGTCGCCAGCACTTGGCGGTAAATCCGCTCTACCATATCGGCCATTTCGGGAATTACTTCCCTAACGGTGCGCCCGAGGTGCTCTGCGATCGATCGGCCGTTGATCGCAGCGAGGCATTCGTTCAAGCGGATGTAGCGCAAATTGGTATCGACAAAGCACAGCCCGACTGGTGTGGTTTTGTAAACTAAGTCGAGTTCTGCTAGTTGGCGGCGAATGCGTATTTCGTTTTCTCGAAGTTGATTTTGGGCTTGTTTGCGAGCGGTGATATCGAGTACGAAGAATGCTCCTTTGTCTTTGCATCCTTGGAAGCTTCCGCCGCCGACTAAAACTGGGAAGCGCGTGCCGTCTTTGCGGAGATATTCTTTTTCAAAAGGCGCGCAACTTCCTTCTGCTTCGACTTGCGCCATGGCGATGCGATCGAGTTCTCGATCTTCCGGCGCCGTAAGTTCGAGCCAGCGTATCTGTCCCGAAACTAAGTCTTCCCTGGTATATCCGATCATTTCCAGCAAAGCGTCGTTAGCGTCCGTAACTTCGCCGCTGGCATCCCAGAAACCGATGCCGATCATGTTAGATTCTACCACGCTGCGGAAGCGCATTTCGCTTTCCCGCAAAGCTAATTCTGTTTGTTTTGCTGCGGTAATATCTGTGATAATTATGCCGACTCCGATTATTTCTCCTCTTTCATTTTTAACTGGGTAGTAGTTGGCGAGCCAGTAGCCGAAATAGCCTGGTTTTCCTGGAGGTTCGCCGCTAATTTCTAGGTTTAAAACAGGCTGGCCGGTTTCTAAAACTTGCTGAATTATTGGCGCAAATTTGGTGGCACCTTCTGGCAACAATTGGCGGAAGTCTTTACCAATATGCTGTTCGGCGGGCAAACCGTGGAGTTCGGCTAAAACTTGATTGATACGGATGAAACGCATTTCGCGATCCAGAAAGCAAATCGCTAGGGGAGATGCTTCTAATAGCGAGTCAATTAAGGCGAAGGATTCGGATGTTTGAGATAGTGCTTGCTGCGCTTCTGCGTAAAGTCTGGCGTTGTCTAGGGCGATCGCCACGCGGTATGCTAAATCTTCTAGCATTGCCATGTCTTCTGCACAGTAGCGGCGGCCCAACTTCGAGGTAAAGCAAGTGATGGAACCCATTACCCGCCCGCGAGCCTTCAGCGGTACGCAAGCGTGAGAGCCGATATTGAGCGATCGAAGTATTTCCAATTCTGCTGCATTTTCCGCTCCTGCTGCTAAAATTTCCTCATCCACTTCGGCAATTAGTTCGGACGTTCCGGTGCGGATTACCAGGGGATAGCCGTTAACAGCATTCTCCGCGCTCGAACTGCGGATTTTGAAGCTATTAATAGTATCAATCGTGGAGGGTTCTGCGTGAGCCACAGCCACTAGCCGCACTTTTGACTCGGTTTCGGTCAAATGAATGCAGCACCCGTCGGCGATGGAATTTATTGCTAATTCTGCTACCTTTTGCAGCACGGTTTCCCCGTCAAACGCATCAGCCAGCATTTTGCTGACTTCTGCTAAAAATGCCGAGCGCTGCTGTTCAATTTCCGCTTTTTCCCTCGCTGTTTGCTCGATTGTTAACTGCAATCTTTGAGTTTCCGCAAGTTTTATTTCTGTGATATCGCGGGCGACAATTAAGGCTGATTCTGGTAAGCCATTTTTGTCAAATTCTGGAACTACGTGGGATTGATAACTTCGGAGACCGTTGATTGAGAAAGCCTGAAATTCGATAATTTCTTCTTGACCTGTTTCTAACACTTTGTGCAGGGTTTCATCCCACATCTGGCACACTTCCGGCGGCATTCCTATTTCTTGACTGGTTTTACCCAGGAAGAATGAAATTGGTTTTCCTTGGCTTCTTTCAACTGCTTGATTGACATAAATATAACGCAGCTCTTTGTCAGCGCGGATAATGATATCTGGCGTATGTTCTAGCAGCGTTCTCAGTTGCTGTTCGCTGTTTGCCAAAGCCGCTTGCGCTTGTTGTCTTTCGGTGACATCTCTCACCGTGCCCACGTATCCTATGAGTTCGCCGGAGTCGGAGAACATCGGCGAGGAACAAACGTTAATCCAGCGCACAATTCCATCTGGTGTTTGCAGGCGATACTCGATCGCATATTCTCCACCTTGCCGAGTATAATCCAGCCATCGGCTCAATACGCGATCGCTGTCTTCCGGGTGAATGCACTTCTCCCAACCGTCTCCTAAAAGTTCTGTCAAACTTAAGCCACAAATAGCCTGACAGCGTGGGTTTGCATAGGTGTAGCGCCCCTCAAAATCTGCCATAAAAATGCCGACAGGCGAACAGGAACTTAAACAGCGAAATCGTTCTTCTTGAGCTTGCAGCGCTTCTTTAGCTACTGTTAGTTCTGCTGTGCGCTGTTTGACGCGGCTTTCTAGCTTAGTGTAGGATAAAGCCAGGGCTATTTCTGCTTCTTTGCGGTCAGTAATATCAATGCCAGTTCCTATGACATATTCCACCACGCCCTCGCCATTTATGGTCACAGTATTAGACCAAGAAATTAAGCGCTTCTCGCCATTTTTAGTGCGCCAATAATTTTGATATTCGCTGTGAAAATTTTCGACCTTGAGTTTGGTAAAAACTGTTTTAACTGGATCTATTTCTTCGGGAATCAAAAATAAATCCCAAACATATTTATTGACCACTTCTGCTGCCGAGTAGCCTGTAGTTTTTTCGCAAGCTTTGTTAAACCGGACAATCCGTCCTTGGCTGTCGAGAACTACAATCAAGCAAGCTGTGGTGTCAACTATTTGGGAAATAATCTTACGTTCTATTTCTACTTTTTGTTCTGCGGAATTTAAGCCAGCATACCAAGCGATAACCATTGCAGCGGCCAAAAGTAAGATTGCAGGAGCTGCCTGGAAGGAAAACAGTAACAGAGTTGTCAGCAGTAAAGCGGTGCTGGCACTAAATAGAGCAATTTTGTAGGATGTAATGGGTGAGGCCAAGACCTGAAACCAACTCATTTTTGTTGACCTGTAGCGATGGCGCGATCGCACTATTGCTTATGTCGATGAAACAACCTCGTTAAAACTTAGTTAAAACTAAGTATTTATTTTTTCTCTACAAAACCACATTTGTCGGTCGCGTGCCATCTTCCCAGAGACAGATTGGCAGCGGGATTGGTGCTGAATCAACTGCTATCATAGATCCAGGGCAAATTAGATTATCTAATTTTTGGGAGCAATAAGCGAGTGAATGACAAGCTGGCAAAAATTATCGGGTTATTTTTCGCAGCCGCCACCCTCTTTGGATTCGTGGGTTACGCGCTTCAATATTCCAAGGCAGGCAGCAGCTCAGCGATATCGCTCGGCTTCCCCAATCTTACCACCCTGGCCGTCGGGGCGATCGACAACAAACGATCCCAAATCTATCTCAACGGAACTTGGCAATTTGTCCCCGCAGTTGGCAACCCCCAAAACCCCCCCGTCTCTCCAAATTGGGGTTCCATTTCGGTGCCTGGAGACTGGCAAAAAGAAAACAACGAATCCGTACCCGGAATCATCACTCGCGGCAGCGGCAAAGATTGGGAAAACTTCAACAGTAAACAACTATCAAAAGCTTGGTATCAGAGAAATATAGACATTCCCGGCGACTGGACAAACCGCCGAATTTTTCTCGACTTAGCCAGAGTCAGCACAGATGCAGTCATCTTTGTCAACGGCATTAACTGCGGTCAAATCCCATGGCCCTACGGCACTATTGAAATTACCAAAGTAGCAAAACCAGGTCAAAACACCCTATCTATTTTAGTCGTGGCAGTATCCGATGAAAAGGAAAAAGCCGTCATCATGGGCCCCACAGAAATCTACACAGAAAAAGCCAACTTGCAATCGCGGGGAATCATCGGTGAGGTACGGCTTCTGAGCCTTCCCCCCGGCCCGCTGATTAGCGACGTATTCGTCCAAACTTCCACCAGAAAAAAGCAAGTTAAATTAGATGTAGAACTCAAAGACGTTGCCCAAAACGGTCAAGTTGAATTAATCGCGCAAATGCTCGACGAAAAAGGCAAAGTCGAACAAAAATTTACCGGAACTGCCCGGGTTCAAGCTAAACCCATTCAAACCGTACAAGTTCAGTGGAATTGGCCAAATCCCCGTCTTTGGGATGTGGGCCAACCAAACCTTTACACCTTGCAATTAGAAGTAAAAGGCAGCAGCATTAACACGCAATACGACCAACCTTTTGGCTTCCGCGAATTTTGGATAGAAGGGCGCAAATTTTTCTTAAATGGAACCGAATTTCGGCTGCGACCAAACTTGCACTCCGAGTCTTGGCAAGGCGGGACAGTAGAAGTTTCTGACAGGCTAATTGATGGCTACGTAAAAGCCGGTTTTAACATAACAGAAATGTGGCCTTGGAATCACGACGAACGGGGTAAGTGGCACTTCCGAGAGTTATTTTCCGAAAGAGCAGACCTCAAAGGTTTTCCAATTATGGCTCCCGCTTTAGACATTAGTCCTATTGCTTGGAACAGCAAGTGGAAGAACCCCCTGTGGAAAAACCGCTGGAAAGCCCGAATGGTGACTGAAATGCGCCGCTACCGCAATCATCCCTCAGTATTAATGTGGGCGACAAGTCCTAATTTTTTCGGCAACGCTGACGACCTAAATCCCCGTCGCATCGGCAAAAGCAAAGTAGAAGGAACTCTCAGTCCGTCGGAAAACCAGCGTTTGCGGGTTAACACTCCCCTAGGAAATGACGCTTTAGCTACTATTAAATCGGCAGACCCAACCAGACCTGTGATGGTACACCAAGGCGCCAACTTCGGCGATGTTTACGCGCTGAATTCTTATTTAAATATGATTCCCTTGCAAGAACGGGAAGAGTGGATTTCTGAGTGGAGCAAAACCGGGGAAAGACCCTACATGGCAGTCGAGTTTGGGACTCCTTTGCACGCAACGATGATGCGGGCCCGTAAAGGTTTTGGTCAGGCGATTCTCAGCGAACCTTGGATGACTGAGTTTACGGCAATTTATTTTGGTAAGCAGGCTTACGAGTTGGAAACTGCCGCTTATAAAGCTAAAATTCGCGAGCAATTCGTCAATGGTCAGGAGTATCAAAGCTGGCATTTTAAAAAAGAGTTGGATTTTGCACCCGCTTTTCAAAAGTTGCAGCAGTTATTCAGTACAAATACTTGGCGGAGTTGGCGGACTTTTGGAATGTCTGGGGGGATGATTCCTTGGAATGACGGACACGGTTGGGAAGTTTCCGAGGCTGGCAAAAATAAGGTGGATATTGGGGCATTTCAACCTGGTCGCCGGGGAGTTTATTTGAAGCAAGTCTCGAATAATCTTTTGAATTATTACCAGCCCGAAGCTTACACTGTTCATCCTGGGGGGGAGGCAATTATGAAGAATAATAGCTCAACTTTAGCTTGGATTGCTGGTGCTAGCCCGGTTTTTACTGCGAAAGATCACAATTTGTTTGTGGGCCGAAAACTGGCAAAGCAAGTAGTGTTAATTAATGATACGCGGGCGGCGCAAGAATTTTCGTTTAAGTGGCGGGTTTTGGTGGGGGGGAAAGAAGTAAAAAAAAGCGAGCAAAAAGGGAGGATTGAGTCGGCAGCAACGCTGTTTTTACCAATAGACGTAAATTTGCCAAATACCATTTCTAGCAAGGCTGACGGGGAAATACGCTTGACTGCGCGAGTGGGCGATCGATCGCATTCTGATACATTTGCTTTCCGCGTTTTTCCCAAGCAAGCCAAAAGCAAGGATACGCTGACAATCTTCGATCCAGCGGGCAAAACATCGGCAATGTTAAAACAATTAGGTCATCAGCTTGTACCGTGGAATGGTTCCCAAGTTTCATCGCTATTAATTATCGGTAGGGAAGCGTTTTCTAGCGGGGAAAAATTGCCGGGAAGTTTAGAAAGTTTTGTCCGAAACGGCGGCAAAGCAATTGTGTTTCCTCAGCGCAGGGAATGGCTGCAAAATACGGGTTTCCGGGTTGCTGCCCACGTCAGCCGCCGCGCTTATCCAGTTGACAGCAACCATCCCGCAATTAGCGGTTTAGACAGTGAAGATTTGCGGGATTGGGTTGGGGAAAGCACGCTGCTTGAAGCTTATCCAGATACGATCAAAACTGGCCCTAATTTGAGTCCGGCAAATAAACCTTGGTACGGCTGGCGTTGGGGAAATCGCGGCGGTGTCAGTAGCGCTTCAATTGAGAAACCGCACCGCAGCGGTTGGCGCCCCATTTTGGAATCTGAGTTTGATTTAGCTTATTCGCCGCTGATGGAATTGGATTACGGAAAAGGGCGGCTGATTTTAAACGAGTTGGATTTGGAAGACCATTATTCTGTAGATGCTGGGGCGGCGCAGTTAGTGCAACAAATTGTGAGTTACGGGATGAATTCTCCGGTGGTTGGAAAGCCGGATAAAGTGGTTTTAATTGGGGGAGATGGAGACGCCCAAAAGTTGGACAGTTTGGGGGTAATTTATCAGCGCGGTAGTTCGCTTTCTAATGATGTTGGTTTGGTCATTGTGGGGACAGAAGCGAATCTGAAAGATGCAGATTTGCGCGGTTATTTGAATGCTGGCGGGAAGGCGTTTTTCTTGCCGCGTCAAGTGCCTGTTGTGGGTTTGGGCGTAGGTTTGCAGCAAGCGCAGGATTTTGGGGGTTCGCTGGCGGTTCCGAGTTGGGATGAGGTGAAGGGGGTGAGTGCCTCAGATTTGCGATCGCGCTCTTTTTATGATACTTGGTTGATTAAGTCTGGGGGAGAAATCGGTGCTGACGGTTTGTTAAGTCGGGTAAAAGTTGGCAAGGGTGTGGCGATTTTTTCTCAGATTGAACCGGACAGTTTGAATGCTGATACTAAGACTTATTTGCGTTTTACTCGCTGGCGGCAAACCAGGGCAAATGCTCAGATTTTGGCTAATTTAGGGGCTAGTTTTAAGGCGGATGGTTCTGTGTTTAACGGTTCGAGTCGGGAGTTTTATCACTGGGATTACAAGACGGATTTTGAGAATGGGGACGATCCTTATCGGTATTATAGATGGTAGAAGTTTTTTACCGCAGAGGGCACAGAGGACGCAGACGAAGAGAAGAGAGAGATGAATAATTTAGTCCGGGACGCATTTCGATCGAAGAAACCGGGTTTTTTACTAAATCTGTGGTTTGCAACGAAGTATTTTCGTAAAAAAACCCGGTTTCTGGAGCCCGGTTCATAAGTCCTAATACTGTTAAATATCAAAGGTCAAAGTGACGGCGGAAGCGCGGGTCTAGTTTGTCGGTTTTCTTTTGGTTGCAGGTGCCGCAGAGGGTTTGCAAGTTGCTGATGTCGTTGCTGCCGCCGCGCGCTAGGGGGATGATATGATCGATCGTCAGTTGGGTTTCTTGTTTGGTTTGGCCGCAGCTTTGGCACTGGTATTTATTGCGATCGAATACGTATTTTCTGACTTCGGGTGGAATGGGGATTCTAGGGGTTTTGCTCATGAATTGTTCGGTTGATTTTCTTGATTGAGGAGTTGGCGGCGCAAATCGTCAAGTGGTGATTCTGGCGGGCTGATTTCTAATTGATTGTTTTGTGGTATTTCTTCAACTTCTGGTTCGTCAGGGCAAAATTCTATAGTGACTCTGATTCTAACTTTACCTTTTTGCCAACCTTTAGCCCCTATTTTTAAGGCTTCACAGTCTATCCCGTCACGAAACCATTGTTGTTGGTCGCTACGGTTAAACTGCGGATTATATTTACGGGTATTTATTTGTAATCCTGGAGTCTTACATAACTCCTGAAGAGCAGATTCTAGTTGATTACTAACCGCTGAGCTCATTACTTGCCTCAGCTTACTTACTTTAAATATCGTTGATTGAAAGGAAAAAACATCATCATTTCCGTAATTTTCTAGAAAAATATGTTCTTGCATATTGATTGATTGTTGATTTTTTCAAAAGACTCTATTAACGATTATCGGGTATCGCCTCATTTTTGGCAAGAACCGGGCGAATAGAATTCGCGTCTACACAAACAATGTCCGCCTTCGCGGACTGAGAATGTTTTCAACCCGCGAAGGCGGGTTTTGTCTGTGTAGCCACGATTTCCGATCGCCGATTCCCGATCGCCAAAATTGCAATCATTCACCATCCACCGAAACACCATCATTTTGTGCAATTACAGGCAACAAATGCTCGTGCAACTTCATCGCCTGCAAACAACTATTAATCCCAGAAACCGCCCGATCGTACTCTTGAATCTTCTGCTCATTCTCAGCTTGCCGCCGCAGATTCCCAGCAATCTTTTCCTCAGCTTCCTGTGCCAAAGTTTGCTCCAAATAATCGCGGGCTTGACTGTATTTCTGCAAAATATCATCAGCTTGCTTTTGGGCCAGCGGCAACAAATGCTCTTTCAGCGTTTGGTTGACAGTTTGGCGGAAAGTTTGCCGAATAGTTCTAGATACTTTCGGCTCAAAATCCAGCCGCAATAATTGCCGAATTGCCGGTTGGGCGTCCACCATGTTTTCGCAGTCGTAACCTTGAGAAGTTTGCTGCAATGTTTCCCGGAATTGATAAATCGAAAATGTGCCTTCGTCGTAAAAACGGGGACTTTCTCGCACGTAGCGATCGCACTCAACGCCCGCCGCATTTACCAAAGCATCCGAAACCCGCTTTGATAACTCCTTTAACTGCTGTTCAATTCCCCCGTCGTTCCCCAACAACCGATAAAGTAATCGATAGTATTCAGACTTGCGAACGCTATCTTTCAAATACTGGAAATAATTATCAACCAGTGACTTAGTAGCCTCTACTAAAATATCTTCCAACTGATTGGCTAAATAATAAAGTGCTTCAACTAAAACAGCAATTAAAGGTGCTGTCGCATTGCGGGGATGATTCCGCAAAGTGCGTCCGTAAGCCGCCTCAACAGAAAATCCGTCTAACAATTCATCCAAGCGCCGGATCATCCGAGATTGCAATTGCCGAAAGTCTGTATCGAAAATATCGCATTTATTCATAATCATTTCATTGACTTCTTCGGCGATATGTTCCCTAAAATCCTGTCCGACTTGCTGCAATTCTTGATTTAGCCGCAAAAGTTCTTGTGCTTTCATTGCTTCAATTTCGCGGGGCTGGCTGTCCAAATTCCGCTGAATTGTTTGGTAATGTTTCCGCAGTTGAATGCACAAGTCTTCTAAGTCGTCAGCTAAATTTTTGAACAGTTGCGGGCGTTTTTCTTCGGTGAGATAACGGGTGATGGCTGTGCGAAAATCTTCGATCCCGCTATCTTGAATTAATTGACCAATTAATGGTTGTCCTTGCTCTGCAAGAATCCGCACGTAGTTTTCATTGGGTGTTTCGTAGCTGTTAACTGAAATGCGAAATTTGCTCGGAGATAGCTTGCCGGAATTCGCACAGTATCGGTTAAACTCGCTAACAAATTGCGGAGTTTCTTCACTATTACCGAGAAACTCTGAATCTAATTTATCATCTCCAGAAACTCGCCCTTGACTGCTGGCAAAGATTGTATTTAAACCAAAGCGATCGCGCCCTGTTGTCCCGCGAATCAAACTCCCGTAAAATCCCAACAATCCGCTAGTTTTATAAACTCTCGCAGTATCGCGAAAGTCGGAATTAATCAGATTTTCTAAGCGCTGTCGCAGTTGCGTGTTGTACCAAGTTTCGTCGATGCGGTTGAAAATGTAAAACAGTCGATCGCGAATTCCCGGATTTCCCCGGGTTTTTTCCATCAACTCGGTTTCCTCCGTCGTCATTTCCCCAGACGAAGCCGCTTTCAAAACGCAGACAACTGCCGAAGTATCGGGGCTTTCAATCTTATCATAAGTCAATTCTGCATCCCGCTGCACCGGCGCATCAATTCCCGGCGTATCGATAATAATATTCCCATCTTGTAGCAGCGGATGATAACAGTAATATTCAACTCGCTTGAGTACAGCACTGTTACTACCGCGACGGGCATAACTAGCAGCTTCCTTGAGATTGGAAAAGTTAAACTGTTCCATCGAGTAGGTAGCGTTTTCGAGAGTTTGGATGCGCTCGCGATTTGCCTCAAAACCTTCTAACAGCAGCATCAAAGCCTTAGCTTTTTTGGCTAGTTCCGATTTATTTTCGCCGCCTTCCGTTTGAATAATTATGTTACATCCCTGAGACAACAGCGACACTACATCTGTTTGATTAATATTAAGTTCAGTAGTTAAACCTAACTGATGGCAAAGCACAGAAGCTTGCTGGCTAATCTCAAACTCGCTCAAAAAAGTTAGAACAACGCGCTCTTTTTCCGGCTCAGCAAAGGCGATATAACATTCCGTACCTGTCGCGTGTCCTTCTGCACTGTAGAGCAATTCTCGCTCCAGCAAAGCATTAATTAACATAGATTTTCCCGCACTGAAAGCGCCAGCAAACACAATTTCAAACTCAGGAGAAATTGCCTTTTTCAGAGAAGCTTGTACCGCCGTGATATCTTGTTGTCGCAAAGACGATTCCTGACGCAGCAGTTGCACTAAAGAATCAACTTGCTCTTGCAGACTGGTGCATTGAGGGGGCATTTGAGTCATGGTGGCAGACTGCTCCTGATTGGGGGAAAATTACCTTATTGTTAATTCTCTGCTAGTTCAGGAATAATCACAACAGTAATTTTACTTATGCGATTCAGGATTGCTGAAAGTGCGATCGGCTATTCTGGCGACAAATCATATTGTTTATGGTTGTTTCGGAATTATTAAACCGCAGAGGCCGCAGAGGGCGCTGAGTTAGAGAAGAGAGAGAGGAATAATTGGTATACCCACGGATTTGATATCATCTATTTACAGCCAAGTGGCGAAATCTGATATGTCAGTAAAATTTAGCCAAGCATCTCCTAATTTTTCGTACACGATTAGTAGTAAGGCGCGCATTATTGCGCCCCTACAAAATTAAACTGGCGCATTGCGTACTCTACATTAAACCGATAAATCCTGACGCGGTTTAAAAGACTCAACTTGCCGCAACTTTTCGTATAATTCCCGTTCCTCCTCACTAATTTCTTTGGGAATTAACACCTGAATTTCTACCAATTGATCGCCCCGATCGCCATTTCCCGTCGGATAGCCCTTGTTAGCCAGCCGCAACCGCTTTCCAGACGTTACTCCCGGTGGCAATTTCATCTTTACCAGGCCATCCAGCGTCGGTACTTCCACATCTCCACCCAACACCGCTTCGCTGGGAGTCAGAGGCAATTCGCAGCAAATATCTGACATTTCCAATCGAAAAAATGGATGGGGAGAAACCGTGATTTTCAGATATAAATCCCCGCCACCAATACCTTGATTTCGCAAGCGAATCCGCTGGCCTGATACCATAGCAGGAGGCAGATTTACCTCGATCGCTCGCCCATCTTCCAGACGAATTCGCTCGGTACCGCCCGAATAAGCCCTTTCCAAAGGCAGAGTTAGCCTGGCCTCAATGTCTCTTCTCGTTTCGCGATCGACTGTTTCCCTAATTTCGCGTCGCATTTCGCGATCGGCTATATCCCTTCTGATTTCGCGATCGACTATCTCCCGTCGCATTTCTCGATCGACTGTTTCTCGTCGCATTTCCCGATCGACTGTTTCTCGTCGCATTTCGCGATCGTCGAAATCCCTTCTAGGTGGGCGAGAATTAGCAACATAACTCGTTTTCTTAGAAGCCGTACTCCACGGTTCAGAGGAGGCTACTCCCGCTGCATCATTCGCTGTCGCCATCCTCACTTCCCGGCGTCTTCCGAGCACTTGGTCGAGAAATTTATTAAAATCCGAGTAATCACTAAAATCGACCTCTTCGGCAGGTTTTTTGCGGGTAGTTTTACTGTTTCCCCAAGTTTTGAAATTGGGAAGTCGTACCCCTTGCTTTCCTTGAAATCCCTTTTGTTTCCAGAATTTACTAAACTGATCGTATTGAGCGCGCTTGTCGATATCGGAAAGAATATCATAAGCTTCATTAATATCCTTAAACCTATCTTCAGCAGATTTATCACCTGGATTTACGTCAGGGTGCAACTGTCTGGCTAGCCGTCGATAGGCTTTTTTTATCTCATCAGCCGTAGCATCTTTGGGCACTCCCAAAATTAGATAGTAATTGCGAAAATTCTGCATAGTTAGTCATTAGTCATTAGTTATTAGTCATTAGTTATTAATTATTAGTCATTAGTCATTAGTCATCCTGCTTCCCTGCTTCAAACTAGGGACTAATGACTAGGGACTAATGACTAACCACTAATTAGAGCCAATCGTCGTCATCATCCCAATCGTCGCTTTGATTTTGATAAGGGCGACTCGGGCGATTAGCACTGCTTCTACGATCGCCCATACGATCGCCCATACGATCGCCCATACGATCGCCCATGCGATCGCCCATACGATCGCCCATGCGATCGCCCATGCGATCGTTCATACGATCGCCGGTGCGATCGTAGGGGCGATCGGGAATTGGATCGACAGTCGATCGCCTGTACGGCTTAGCATTGGTATAATAGCTGCTGTCATCGCTGCGCCGCTTGGTACCGTCGCCCGTAAAAGTCCGCTTTACCGACTCAAAGAAATCGTCATCGTCGTCATCCATCGCAAACGCTGAAACTTCCCGGCTCAAATCGTAAAGAGCATCCTGCAAATCCGAACCAACTTGGTCAACTCCCCGCTCATCATTGCGTTCCAAACTGTCTCGCAATTCGCGAATTAAAGTTTCAATTCGCTGGCGGCTTCTTTGAGCAAACTGCATTCCGCGATCGAGCGCAACTTCCCGCAACTGCCGCTCGGCTTGATAAGCTAAAGCTTCAGCGCGATTGCGTTTTTCCACCTTTTCCCGCTGCAACTTATCAGCTTGAGCAAACTGTTCCGCATCGCGAATCATTTGATTCACTTCCTGCTGAGTCAGCGTCGAAGCACCTTGCACAGTAATGCTTTGTTCCCTGCCGGTAGTTTTGTCCAAAGCAGTCACCAACAGCATCCCGTTAGCATCAATATCAAAAGCTACTTGCACCTGCGGAATCCCTCGCGGTGCCGGCGGAATTCCAGTTAGTTTAAACCGTCCCAAAGACTTATTATCTCTGCCTAATTCCCGTTCCCCTTGGATGACGTGAATTTCTACCACAGTTTGGTTGTTTTCAGCAGTCGAAAAAATGTCCGATCGCCTGACGGGAATAGTAGTATTGCGAGGAATCAATTTTTTCATCACCCCGCCGATAGTTTCCAAACCCAGCGACAGCGGCGTCACATCCAACAGCAGCACATCGCGGACATCGCCACCCAAAATACCCGCTTGAATTGCCGCACCCACCGCCACAACTTCATCGGGATTCACATTTTGATTGGGTTCTCGATCGATCAAACTGCGAACCACTTCCTGCACCAAAGGAATCCGAGTCGAACCGCCGACCAACACAACTTCATCAATGCGAGAAGGACTCAAACTTGCATCAGCCAAAGCTTGTTTGACCGGCCGCCGCAACCGCTGCACCAAATCAGTGCACAGCCCCTCAAATTGACCGCGAGTCAGCCGCGTTTCCAGATGCAAAGGCCCGTCTTCGTTCGCATCGATAAACGGCAAATTAATCTCCGTGACACCGACTCCCGACAGCTCAATCTTGGCTTTTTCTGCCGCTTCGATCAAGCGCTGCAAAGCTTGGCGGTTGCGCCGCAAATCAATTCCTTCTTTTTCTAAGAATTGTTCTGCCAACCAGTCAACAATTTTAGAGTCAAAATCATTGCCACCTAATTGAGTGTCGCCGCTAGTTGCTTTAACTTCAAATACTCCGTCTCCCACGTCTAAAATCGACACATCAAAAGTACCGCCGCCCAAATCAAACACTAAAATAGTTTGACTTTCTCGCCTCTCCAAACCGTAAGCCAAAGAAGCAGCCGTCGGCTCATTTAAAATCCGCTTGACATCAAGTCCGGCAATTCGTCCCGCATCGCGCGTCGCCTGTCGCTGGGAGTCGTTGAAATAAGCGGGAACAGTAATTACAGCCCCCGTTACCTCTTGTCCCAGATAGCGGCTTGCTTCATCAGCCAGTTTCCGCAAAACCATCGCCGAAATTTCCTCTGGGGCAAAATCTTTTTTCAGGCGGGGACACTTGATTTTGATGTTCCCGTTTTCGTCGCGGCGAGTTGTGTAAGGGACGCGCTTTGATTCTGGAGTCAGTTCGGTATATTTGCGTCCGATGTACCGCTTGACGGCGTAAAAGGTGTTTTGCGGGTTGAGAACAGTCTGGCGTCTGGCCATCTGTCCCACCAGGCGTTCTCCTTCCTTTGTGAAAGCGACTACCGAGGGAGTTGTCCGCATCCCTTCTGCATTGGCAATCACAACCGGTTTGCCGCCTTCCATGACGGCTACTACTGAGTTTGTTGTTCCGAGGTCAATGCCAACTACTTTACCCATGCGTCAGTTGTCTCCTGTGGCGTTGTGTGTAGCCTTTTCAATATAAGCGTTAAGTATGATTGCATTTATTGTACCGCGTCGAGAAGCGGGGGCTGCGGGGGGATTGCCTCACTTTGGTCAAGCTGCTGCGGTTGGCTGGGTGCGATCGCTCCCTTGGTGGATGTGCGAGATCCGGCAAGGAGTAGGAGTGTCAACTTGGGAAAGCCGTGTATGTCCATCTTTTGAGAGCTAAAAAAAGTTGAGAATTGATTAACTACTGCCTTTTGCTAAACTAAAAACAGCTAGCAGGATTGTTGAGCAAACAGGAACATAAAAATATGACTGTCAACTCTGTTCAAAATTCAGAATCCTCTCAAGAACACTCGATAGTTGACGTGCAGCATACCAACTGCTGCATTGTGGGAGGTGGGCCTGCAGGTGCTGTTTTAGCATTACTTTTAGCGCGGCAAAACATTCCAGTCATCCTGCTAGAATTACACAAAGATTTCGATCGAGAATTTCGCGGGGATACGCTGCATCCCTCAGTAATGGAAATTATGGAGCAATTGGGTTTAGCAGCACAATTGCTGGAATTGCCTCATACAAAAATGCGCCAACTCACCATCCAATCTGCTGGAAATACCGCCACACTCGTAGATTTAGCCTGTCTTAAAACCAAGTATCCTTACATCACTATCCTTCCCCAAGTCAAGTTTCTCGAATTCATCATTGCCGAAGCGCAGCGCTACCCCAGTTTTCAGCTAGTAATGGGAGCTAAGGTCCAAGAAACGATCGTAGAAAATGGGGTACTGTGCGGAATTCGATACCGGGGACGCGGGGGATGGCATGAAGTGCGATCGACCCTCACTGTCGGTGCAGACGGTCGCTTTTCCCGCCTTCGCCAATTAGCAGGTTTTGAACCGATTAAAACTTCCCCGCCGATGGATGTCCTGTGGTTTCGTTTGCCGCGCAGTGCCGATGATGTCAAAGATTTCGGCGTGGGAGGTCGAGCTGTTGGAGGCCATTTATTAGCCATAATAGACCGCTTGGATTATTGGCAACTCGGTTACATTATTCTGAAAGGCAGCTATCAGAAATTGCGCGACTCAGGAATAGAAGCTTTGCAAAAATCTGTTGCTGAATTAGCACCTGAATTTGCAGATAGGGTCGAGCAACTGAAAGATTGGTCGCAAATTTCTTTTCTGTCGGTAGAATCGAGTCGCCTTCCCCGCTGGTATCGTCCCGGTTTGCTCTTAATTGGGGATGCCGCTCACGTCATGTCGCCCGTAGGCGGTGTGGGAATTAACTATGCGATTCAAGATGCTGTCGTGGCGGCCAATGTACTCAGCGCCTCCCTGGAAAATAATCACTTGCATCTGTGGGATTTGGCAGAAGTGCAGCGACAGCGGGAGTTGCCTACACGCATCATTCAAGCATTTCAGTCGTTTGTACAGGAGCGAATTATTAAAGGGGCATTAGATACAAATCGACCGTTTACACCGCCACTTTTGTTGCAGTTACCAATTTTGCGAAATATTCCAGCGCGATTAATTGGTTTTGGATTAAACCGGGTCCGGGTGCGAAATCAATGAGATACACCAATCCTAAATATAGAGGTAAAATGACGCACGGGTGATCAGAAACCTGGTTTTTTGACGAAAATCTTTCGCACTCACCCATAATATAACAGAGGAAACCCAGTGCCGCATATTTTTGACAACATTGAACTGCCGCTGCTACCAGCATTGCGAGAAACCATTAAACTCTCCTATCGGGCAGATTTTTGTGTGGGCTATTTCAATCTTCGGGGATGGCGGAGAATTGGCGATTTAATAGAAGCATATGTCGGAAACCAAGGAGCCTGCTGCCGCCTTTTGGTAGGAATGCAAAGTTTGCCTGCAGATGAATTGAATGCTAGTTTTAGCCTAATTTCCCATCACGGGGGGATTGACAATAATGCCATTATTCGGCTCAAAAAACGGATGGCTGAGGAATTTCGCCACCAGTTGACGATCGGCGCTCCCAACGATCGCGATGAGCAGGGCTTACGTAGGTTAAGCTATCAGATTAAAAGCGGAAAAGTTATTGTTAAATTATTCTTAGCTTACCCACTGCACGCTAAGCTGTATCTCGTTCATCGTCACGATCCCAACAGTCCGATCGTCGGTTTTTTGGGCAGCAGCAATCTGACTTTATCGGGACTATCGAAACAAGGAGAATTGAATATTGATATTTTAGATTTTGATGCTTGTAATAAGTTGCAAAAATGGTTTGACGATCGCTGGGAAGAATATGGCTGTGTTGATATTTCTAAAGAACTTGCAGAAATTATCGATCGCAGTTGGGCGAGATCCGAACTAATTCCACCTTATCACATCTATCTCAACATTGTCTATCATTTGTCCCGCGAGGCGATCGCAGGTATTGCTGAGTTCCAGATTCCCCGTGATTTTAAGGGTTTATTTAAATTTCAAGAAGAAGCCGTTAAGTTAGCCGCCCGTCACATTACCAAACGGGGAGGCGTGATTATTGGCGACGTTGTAGGGTTGGGCAAAACTTTAGTCGGAACTGCGATCGCCAAAATTTTACAAGAAGACTGTCTCTTGGAAACCCTGATTATTTGTCCCAAAAACTTGGTAAAAATGTGGCAGGAATATGCAGATAACTTTCGCCTGCTTGCGAAAGTCTTATCGATCAGTCTGGTACAGCAAGAATTGCCAGAATTGCGCCGCTATCGAGTTGTGTTAATTGATGAAAGTCACAACCTCAGAAACCGAGAAGGCAAGCGATATCGAGCGATTCAAGAATATATTGCAATCAACGAAAGTAAATGTATTTTGCTTTCAGCAACTCCCTACAACAAAACCTATTTAGATTTATCTTCTCAGTTGCGGCTGTTTATTCCTGAAGACCAAAATTTAGGACTGCGGCCCGAAGCTTTGCTGAATCAATTGGGCGGAGGCAGTCAAGGAGAGTTAGAATTTCTTAAGCGGCATCAATGTTCCGTGCGCTCTTTAGCTGCTTTTGAAAAAAGCGAACATCCTGATGATTGGCGAGATTTGATGAAGCGCTACATGGTGAGACGCACTCGCTCGTTTATCAAAGAAAATTATGCGGAAACTGACGCAGAAAAGGGGCGCAAATATTTAGAATTTGCCGATCGCACGCGCTCCTATTTTCCCGATCGCCTTCCAAAAACCATTAAGTTTTCCTCGGAAACTTCCGCAGCTAACTCCCAGCTTGACTTTGAGGAAATTGTCGAAGTCATCAATGCACTAAATCTGCCGCGTTACGGGCTGGGAAATTACATCGCCAAAAAACCCAAACAAAAGCCGACTGAAGCAGAACAGCGGCAGTTAAATGCCTTATTCCGTGGGGGTCGGCGGTTAATGGGGTTTTCGCGGACTAACCTGTTTAAACGGCTAGAAAGCAGTGGCAGTGCCTTTATTCAGTCGATCGAGCGCCACATCCTGCGGAATTTTATCTACTTATATGCGATCGACCAAAACTTCGATATTCCGATCGGCACCCAGGATGCAGACTTGTTGGATACCCGCAACAGCGATGAAGATGCTGATTCAGTGGTGGTTAGAAGTTTTGATACCGAAGAAATCGAAGATGATGCGGGCGAAGTTTTAGATATTGAAGCAGAATTGCTGTCAAGCGAAAAAAGTTTTAAACAGCGGGCAGAAGTTGTTTATCGAGAATATCAAACGCGCTATCGAGGCAGGTTTAAATGGCTCAAATCAGACTTTTTTGATACCAAGAAGTTAAAACGGGATTTGCTAGCAGATGCCCGCTGTTTGATAGAAGTCTTGCAAACTTGCGGTGCATGGCATTCTCACCCCGATGAAAAGTTAGCTGCTTTGGTGAAATTGCTCACAGAAACTCACCCCCATGAGAAAGTATTAATTTTTACTCAGTTTGCCGATACAGTCCGCTATATAACTGATAATTTAACTAAGCTAAATATTGCGGGCGTTGCATCGGTGACAGGTAAATCAAAAGACCCCACCGAGCTCACATTCCGGTTTAGTCCGGCTAGCAGCGGCAAGCTGGATAAAATCTCCCCAGAACAAGAATTGCGAATCTTAATTGCCACCGATATTTTGAGTGAAGGTCACAACTTGCAAGACAGTGCAATTATCGTTAATTATGACTTACCTTGGGCAATTATTCGGTTAATTCAGCGGGCGGGAAGGGTGGACAGAATCGGTCAAAAAGCTGAGCAGATTTTGTGTTATTCATTCTTGCCAGATGAAGGAGTCGATCGCATTATCAACCTGCGCGAAAGACTGCGCCGACGCTTGCAAGAAAATGCCGAAGTTGTCGGAACTGATGAGACATTTTTTGAGGATGACTCACCTCAAGTCATTCTCGATATTTACAATGAAAAATCAGGAATTTTAGATGGCGAAGAAGATGCCGAAGTTGACTTAACATCGGAAGCTTTTCAAATTTGGAAAAATGCGACTGACAACAACCCAATTTTGAAAAAAACGATTGAGTCAATGCCAAATGTAGTTTATTCAACTCGCAATCATACTCCCGCACCGTTGCAACCCGAAGGAGTTTTATTGTACATGAAAACCGCCGAGGGAAATGATTCGTTAATTTGGGTTGATCGCGATGGCAATAGCGTTACTCAATCGCAACTGGCAATTTTAAGAATTGCCGCCTGCGACGAAGCGACACCAGCAATTCCGAGAGACAAACAGCATCACGAATTAGTCACAAAAGGTGCAGAGTTGATAGCAGAAGAAGAGTTAACTGCGGGCGGACAATTGGGCCGACCTTCCGGGGCCCGGTTCCGAACCTATGAACGTTTGAAAAGTTACGCCCAGTCCATGCGCGGTACAATATTTGCATCCGATGAATTGGCAAAAGCAATCGATGAAATTTACCGCTATCCCCTGCGGCAGTCGGCAATTGACACGTTAAATCGGCAGTTAAAAAGCGGGATTGGCGATCGACAATTAGCAGAATTAGTCGTGGGTTTGCGGATGGATGACCGTTTGTGTATAGTCAATGAAGACGAAGACAAACGGGAACCGATGATTATTTGTTCTTTAGGCTTGTTTCAGGAGAAATAATTAATTTAGGACTAATGAGAGTTAGGATGTATAATGAAGGATAGCTTTATTTTAAGAGTAAAGATGTATGACGCTATCAATTGAGCCTCAATCCAAGCTTTCTCTGGCAGCCTTCTTAAATTTACCAGAAACCGAACCGGCGAGTGAATACATCGGCGGTAAAATTTATCAGAAACCGATGCCTCAAGGAAAACATAGTCTGATTCAAACTGAGTTTGCTTCTACGATTAATCAGCATGGTAAACCCAGAAAACTCGCTTTAGCTTTGACTGAGTTACGCTGCACATTTGGGGGACGTTCTTTAGTGCCAGATATTGCGGTTTTTGAATGGTCTCGCATTCCAGTTGATGAGAATGGAGAAATTGCTAATCGATTTGAAAGTCATCCCGATTGGGTGATTGAAATTCTTTCACCAGAACAGTCTCCCAATCGTGTAATTAACAAGATTATTTTTTCGATCCAGCACCAAACCAAATTAGGTTGGTTCATCGATCCTAACGATCGCTCTATCATGGTATTTCAACCGAATCAGTTGCCAGAGGTCAAGTATGATAGCGATATGTTACCGATTCTCAATGTATTGAGCGATTGGCAAGTGCGAGTTGCAGATATTTTTAGTTTTTTACAAGTTAATTAATCCAGTAGCGTCTTTCTGATTTATCGACTGCGCCCAACAAACCGGGTTTTTTCCGAGATTAAAGGCTATCAACCAGTATTCTCGCAAAAACCCGGTTTCTGACCACCCGCTTCTTCCTTCATATATAACTATGCCGCCAACACTTAAAGAATCCCGCGAACTTCTCCAAGACTTTGAATTCAACAAATTGTTCGTCCAAAAACTCGGTTGGGATAATCCATCTTCCCACAAAACCGTATCTTTAGAAATAGAAGGCGAGACTTATTCCCGAAAAGCCATTTCCCAACTTAACGGAGTAGTTGTATATGAAATTACCAGCGCTAGCGGAAATATCCCCAACAGCGCCGAAAGACTGACGATTTATCGCGAAATTGTCCAAATTTCCGCCGAAAACCTATTGATTTTTATTGACAAAAATCGCACCAAATGTCTGTGGTATTGGGTAAAGCGCGAAGGTACAAAACTTTATCCCCGCGATCATGTATACGTGAAACGGGAACCTTGCGATTTGCTGCTGAGTAAAGTCACAGCTTTAAAGGTTGATTTAGAAGAATTAGAAACGCTTTCGGTGATTGATGTCGCCCAAAGATTGCAGGCTGGCTTGGATGTCGAACGAGTAACTAAAAAGTTTTTTGAAGAGTTTAAACAGCAACACGTTGAATTTTTAAGTGTGATTCGCGGCATTGACAAGGAAACAGATAGGCGCTGGTATACTTCGGTTTTACTCAACCGCTTGATGTTTGTTTATTTCTTGCAGCGCAAAGGATTTATCGACAGCGGCAAAATGCTGTATTTGCAGGAAAAGTTAGCCGAAAGCAAGCAGCGGGGAACGGATTTATTTTACTCGCAATTCTTGAAAACACTGTTTTTTGAGGGATTTGCTAAACCTCTGGATTTGCGGGAGGAAGGCGTTAAAGAATTAATCGGCGATGTTAAATATTTGAATGGGGGACTGTTTCTAGAACATCCCATCGAACAAAATTATCCGAATATCGCTATACCAGATGCTGCTTTTGAGAAAATATTTAAGTTATTTGCCGCCTATTCTTGGAATCTTGACGATACGGTGGGCGGGAAGGAAAACGAAATTAATCCGGCGGTTTTGGGATACATCTTTGAGAAATACATTAACCAAAAAGCCTTTGGTGCTTATTATACCAGGCCGGAGATTACTGAATATTTGTGCGATCGCACAATCAACAAACTAATTCTCGATAGAGTCAACCAATCCCTTAACTCTTCCTCCCATGCCCAATTCCCCATGCCCGATGCCCAATCCCCAATTCCCCACCACTTTGAAACCATCACCGAACTCCTCACCAATCTCGATGCCAATCTCTGCCACAGCCTGCTAACAGACATTCTCCGCAACCTAACATTATTAGACCCAGCCTGCGGTTCCGGCGCGTTTTTAGTTGCAGCTATGAAAACGCTGATTTACATCTATTCAACAGTCATCGGTACAAGCAAGTTTTTAAATGATCCTTCCCTCAATGACTTCCTAAAAGACATCGAAGCAGACCATACTTCACTTAACTACTATATCAAAAAACGGATTATTAGCGATAACCTCTACGGCGTGGATATCATGCCGGAAGCAGTGGAAATTGCTAAACTGCGACTGTTTTTAGCCTTGGTTTCGGCGGCGCAGAATGTCAACGACTTGGAACCGCTGCCGAATATTGATTTTAATATCATGGCGGGCAATTCCTTAATTGGATTGATCCGAGTAGATGAGACAGGGTTTGATTCTGTAGGCAATTCCCTACAAGGAAATCTACTGCAAACTTTGGCGGCTAACAGCTACAAAGCAATCTTAGCAGATAAAAATAAATCGGTAGATTTGTACAAGAAACACGCTTTTGAGTCCGGGGAACAAGCGGCAGGTTCTCAAGAATCTCGGTTGTTGATGTTGCGGAGTCACATCGAACAGTTAAATCGAGAGTCGCAGGATAAATTAAATTTGTTATTGTTGGATGAGTTTAGTAAGCGGCTGGGAATTAAGTACGAACAAGTGCAGTTATCGGGTAAACCGAAGAAACGAGTTTTAACTATTGATGATATTGCAGAGTTGCAACCGTTTCACTGGGGATATCACTTCGATCTAATTTTAGAACGCGGCGGTTTTGATGCGATTATTACCAATCCACCTTGGGAAATTTTTAAACCTAACGGGAAAGAATTTTTTGCTCAGTATAGCGATTTGGTAACGAAGAAGAAAATGGATATTCATGCTTTTGAGGAGGAGCAGGAAAGACTGCTTCAAGACCCGGAACTTGCCGATGCTTGGTTAGAATATAAGAGTCAGTTTCCCCACGTTAACCTTTATTATCGAACAGCCAGCCAATATTCCAACCAAATTTCTATCGTTGATGGTAAGAAGGCGAAAACGACAGATATTAACCTCTATAAGCTTTTTGTAGAGCAGTGCTTTAACTTGTTAAGTCTTGGTGGAGAATGTGGCATTGTTATCCCTAGCGGAATCTATACTGACTTAGGAGCAAAACAACTGCGTGAAATGCTCTTTAATCATACACAAGTCACAGGTCTATTTTGTTTGGAGAACCGCAAGCTAATTTTTGAAGGAGTGCATCGCAGCTTTAAGATAGCTGTACTCACTTTTGAAAAAGGTGAGAAAACCGAAGAATTTCCAGCGGTTTTTATGCGTCATGATGTTAAAGAACTTATACAATTTCCTAATTTTGATAACCCTGTTATTAAACTCGATTTTTTGCGCCGTCTTTCTCCTGATTCTCTTTCAATTATTGAATTCAAAAACAATTTAGAATTCGGCATTGCTGAGAAGATGCTAAAGTTTCCCATGCTGGGGGATAATATTGTATCAAAATGGAAGCTTTCGTTGAGTCGTGAATTTCACATGACTGATGACAAAGACTTGTTTAAGCCTAAACTAAAAGGTAGGTTTCCTCTTTATGAAGGTAAAATGATTCATCAATTTACTCACTTGTATGCCGAACCGAAGTATTGGGTGGATGAGCAACAAGGGAGGAAAGCTTTATTAGGAAAGAAAATAGATAAGGGTCAACAATTAGACTATCAATTTTATCGCTTTGCATATCGTACAATTGCTAGCAGTACAAATGCTCGAAGCTTTATTGGTACAATACTGCCTAAAAATGTTTTCTGCGGTCATTCTCTCAATCTTGCATCTCCTATTCAAAATAACAGATATATGCTCTTTATTTGTGCAGCTTTAAATAGCTTGTGCTTTGATTTTGCCTTGCGCCAAAAAGTGTCAGCAAATTTGACGATGTTCTTTATATACCAGACACCTGTCCCCCGCTCGCAAATAGGTGACAAATACTTCTCCGATATCGTACAGCGCGCCGCCAAACTAATCTGTACCGCCCCAGAATTTGACGAATTAGCCCAAGAAGTCGGCTTAAACTCCCACCGAGAAGGTGTTACAGATGAAACCGAACGCGCTAAATTGCGAGCCGAATTAGACGGCATCATCGCCCACCTTTACGGCTTAACCGAAGCAGAATTTGCCTATATTTTGACTACTTTTCCGATCGTGCCAGAAACCGTCAAACAAGCAGCGTTAGCAGCCTATCGAACCTTTGCACCAAAATCCGGCGAACCATAAGGGCGGGAAAGAATAGAAAGAAGAGGAGACGGCAGTGCCGTTTCCCTACAAATAATTGGGCGATAGTTACATATCTCGTGCATGAAAATTGAGGATTTTGCGGTAGTAAAACGCCATTTCCGTCTCCTCCGTTGCCACAATTAATCGGAAAATTGAGGATTTTGCGGTAGGGAAACGGCATTGCCGTCTCCTCCGTTGCCACAATTAATCGGGCAATCGTTACATCTTTCATCGAGGAAGATTGATTATTTTGGGGTAGGAAAACGGCATTGCCATGTCCTCCTATCATCTCTGCCTTCTTAATGACTGCCACCAACGCAGTGTCCAATTGCGATCGACCCGAATTAAAGCAATTGTGAGGTTGCTTATTATAATAAGTGAGGACTACATACCGTCGGATTTTTTGACAGAGGAAATTAAGGGCGATCGCACTCGGCTGGTCTATTTCCTTGCAAGGGCGATCGCAACTGAGTCCGCAACCGAACCTAACAGTTACATAATGCCTCTCGCTCCGGAACACCGATCGCTCTTCTTGAAGCTAAAATCAAACAACAACCCAAAATAAATCTATGGGACTCTTTGACAAGATTCGCGGCGAATTTGTCGATATCATCGAATGGTTAGACAATACCAGCGACACCATCGCTTATCGATTCGAGCGCCACCAAAACGAAATTAAACAAGGTGCTAAACTAACTGTACGACCAGGACAAAGAGCAGTCTTTGTCAGCGAAGGCCAAGTGGCCGATGTCTTCGATCCGGGAATGTACGAACTGTACACCCGCAACTTACCCGTTCTCAGCACCTTAAAAGGTTGGCCCTACGGTTTCAACTCTCCTTTTAAAGCAGAAGTCTACTTTTTTAACACCAAAATATTTACCAACCTGAGATGGGGAACCTCTAACCCTGTAATTATCCGCGATCCAGAACTCGGTCCAGTGAGAATGCGGGCTTTTGGCACATACAACATTAAAGTTTCTCATCCAGAACAACTCTTAAAACAACTAATCAGCACTGACGGACTATTTCAAGTAAATGAAATCAGCGATCAACTCCGCAATACAATAGTCAGTGCCTTTGCCAATTGGGTTGGCAATTCCCGCGTTCCCCTGCTAGACTTTGCAGCCAACTACACCCACATGGGCGAACAGGTGCGAGTTGCCATAGAGCCAAGTATCCAGCAGTTTGGGTTAGAGTTAACTCAGCTATTAATTGAAAATATCTCGATGCCGCCTGAAGTTGAAGAAGCACTCGACAAACGAGCCTCGATCGGACTTCTGGGAAATATGCAGCAATATACCCAATATCAAGCTGCTAACGCTATTGAAGCATCAGCAAATAACCCTAGCGGCGGCAATCAAGCATTAGAATTTGGCATGGGAATGGCACTAGGTCAACAAATGACAAATATGATGCAGCCGCCAGCATCGCAAACTCCGCCACCACCTCCCCCGCCAACACAAACTCAGTGGTATATTGCCCAGAACGGTCAACAATTAGGGCCTTTTGAGTTGCATCAGCTTCTGCAAAATGGTTTGACACATCAGGTAATGGTGTGGCGTGCGGGTTTTGACGGCTGGAAGTTAGCATCGCAAGTGCCGGAATTATCATCTTTGTTGGCGACAGTACCGCCCCCTCCCCCGCCAGCCGCCGCCTAAAATTTTGCATATTTAGTTAATTGGTAATTGGTAATTGGGATGCTTTCCAGATTGCGGATTACCAATTACATCACCAATTAACCATTTTGACATCCACCCCGACCGTCGCGGACGGGGATTCCCAAACCTCACGATTTGAATTTCTGCTTCTTCGCAACTGCCTCCACCCTAAAAGAGATTTGGTCTTA
>NZ_JAUBUG010000053.1:0-53131 GCF_036705345.1 Microcoleus sp. B3-D2 | reverse complement strand
CAACTGAATATGCTTTCATTGATGTATTTTTAGAATCTCTTCTTATTGTACCTCATAACAGCCGGAAGTGCTGTATATGCGGGTTTAGTCAAGAAATTAGGTACTGCCAATAAAGCCGAATCGAAGCCGATCGCCCAGAGACTGGTTAAGACGCGATATTGGGGTTTTGAGCCGTATTTGACTGTTAATATCCTGTCGGATCAATTACCCGCAATACCAGCTACAGCGGCTTGCAGCCGTGCGATGGGGCACGATATACACATCTTTGAAAGTCGCGCTCGGATGTCAGCCTTGATTTATTGTGCCACTAGCTTCAAGCCTATACAGGGCGCTAATAGCAGCGTTCCCGCACCGTGCTATTTGCTGCGAAAACAGTTACACTAAATATCATAATATAAGTAAAGAGCCAAGTTTTTTGAATGAAAAAATGGGTAGCAAACCCCTTTTTGAAGCAGAAAATAAAAGCAAAAATTTAGCAAAAATTCTGCTTTCTACCTTCAGAGGCCGCTCGCCTTTTTATTGGGAATTAGATTGAATTTATGGACTGGCAAGAAATTTCTGGCAATTGGGTATTAATTCCCTCAAGACCGATCGCGATCGTACATTTTCTCGGCGGTGCATTTGTGGCGACAGCACCGCAACTCACCTATCGCTGGCTGTTAGAGGCTTTGGGGAACCAAGGATATCTTGTAGTCGCAACGCCGTTTGTCAATACTTTGGATCATATTGCGATCGCCCGCGATGTCCTCAACAAATTTGAAAATGCCCTCGATCGCCTGCGCGCCACTAAGTTGCTCAAATCTTCCTATCTCCCCATTTACGGGATGGGACACAGCATGGGATGCAAACTGCACTTGCTGATCGGTTCTGTATTTGACGTAGAACGAGCCGGCAATATTCTGATTTCGTTCAACAATTATGCCGCATCCGAAGCAATCCCGATCGTCGAGCAAATTTCCCCTGTCTTTAACGTCGAGTTTACCCCGTCCCCGCAAGAGACTAATCGCCTCGTCCAAAATAGCTATCAAATCCGGCGCAATCTTTTAGTCAAATTTAACGGCGACAATATCGACCAAACCCTGCTGTTGACCAAACTGCTAAAAGCACGGTTTCCCGACATGATTACCGTTCAGACTCTAGCGGGCAACCATCAAACGCCCTTGGGCCAAGATGTTAGCTGGCCTGTGGGTCAAATTTTTACACCCTTCGACGCGATCGGGCAGTGGGTCAAACAAGAAGTGTATCGGGAATTAAATGAATTAAAACGGACAATTCTGCTGTGGCTGAATCCTACGTCCCGCGTTTGAGATTTGAGATTTGAAATTGTGGAAGTGCTCCCACGGATAAATCTGGGGGCTGGTGATTCAGACACATAGCATAAAGTTACAGCTAACGTCCCAGAAAGCCAGCTCCTGAGCGGAGTTGGGATGATGGACAGCATATAAAACAGACGCTCCCCTTAGCCTAGATATCAGCCTGAATTCAGTATTAATACAGTGGCGTTTGAGCTAGCGGGTGCTCTTAAATTGTTAAAGGGATGTCTGAGCTATGTACTCATAGCGACGATGATCCGACTTTTCCGACTTTAAAGATCCGACTTTTCCGACTGACTGGAGCCTGAGTGGTGAGTTAACATAGTGATAGGTGCATCTGAGGCTAGGTAAATTACTGCCTAAATTAATTGCAAGTTGTTTGTCCACTTAGAGTTTCAGGCTCCAGAGATGTTAAATTGCAGTTCTGCATCAATCCCTTCCTCATGCACTCCAGATATAGATTCAGATTTTTGGAAATTATGGCAGGATAATCAAGATTATATTTACCGTTGCTGTCGCAAGTGGATGGGCAACCCAACGGATGCTGAAGATGCCCTCAGTCGGGCGATGCTGAAAGCTTGGGAAAAAGTAAGAGATTGTACGGATGATATCAAAAACTTTAAGGCTTGGTTAACCAAACTGACTTATAACCTCTGCGCCGATATCCATCGAGAGCGCAACAGAAGTGCAGTAGGAGTTGACAGTTTAGACACCATTGCTCTAGGAAGCCAAACCGAATTAATTAGCCAAGAAGAAACACCAGTTCGCGCTGCTATGCAGCGCGAACTAGAATTATTTTTTCGCGACGCAATAGATGACTTGCCAGATAGATTGCGCGAGACTTTTCTTCTCGATTTTGAATCAGGGCTATCTTATCCAGATATTGCACAACAGCTTGCTATATCCTACGATAACGTCCGCAAGCGAATTTCCCAGGCGCGGGCAATTTTGCGTCAGCGGTTCAATGAAAATTTCGGGGAAGAGGCGACTGACTCTGATTTGTCTAATCCTCAGTCGAGGGTTTCTCCTCAGTCTGCAAAAGGGAAAAACTCTCAGAATAGTGTTGAAAAAAAACTTGTTACAGAGGAGATTGAAGAAAGAGAAATTGTGGTCGGTGGGGAAGTTGAAGAGCCGGTTTTAGTGAATGCTCAATCTGATGGGGACATAGGAAAAAGAGAAATAGTGGCGGGTGGGGAAGTTCAAGAAGCGACGGTGTGTGTTTTGCATCTAGGCGCGAAGGATTATTCGCCCCTACGGATCTTGGCTAATAGTCTGGGGAATGACAGCGAAAAAGCGATCGCGCCTAACGCCTACAGCGGATTGCTTTCTGAGTCTTGGGAAAGCCAAAAAGCTCTTGGTGTGGGGGCTGCATTAATGCTGACCGCAGAGGGCTGTTGTACCATCAGCGACTGCAATCCGCTGTATTCCCAGTTTCTCAACAGAGAAAACCAATACTTGACCGATGTTCGATCGCAAGAAATGCGATCGCGCCAGGGTGCAGGAGGCGTATCGCGCAACGGTGCGTCTTGTGTATCGCCTTTTCTACTGTACAGGAGGATGTGGGCAGACAGTGGCGGCGGCTTGCTTTCTTCCATCTGAAAAATAGGCAGGCAGAAAATCGCTTTAAATCAGTTTTTACAGCCGATTGCTTTCTGAGTCTTGGGAAAGCCAAAAGCTATTGGCGTGCAGGTGGCATTAATGCTGCGGCGAGCTGCAATCCCCTATATTCCCGCTTTCTCTATGACTGGCGCTGGGCGCGATATGGCGCTAGGCGGAATTTGGCATGGAAAAATTCGGCATCCCTGGTTTCGCCAATCTAGATTTTCAGGAAGAGATGGACTGCGTAGCAGGAATTTGTCAAATCCTCCCTCGAACCGCGTCATCCCCCAAAAGTTATAGATGCCATCTATCTAAAGACTGAATAATTCACAAACCGCCTTCGGGAAACGTCTAACTAATAGAAGACAAAAAACCAACCCTTGAGTTGAAAAATTATGATTCGTCGTATTGCTTTCGTTAGTGGTCTCGTTATTCTCAATGCTTTTGGTTTTGCTACCGTAGCCCGTGCCGGTGAAGGTGGTGTGGCAGGTTCTGCGGCTTTCACTGTTAACGGCGGTAACGTCACAGGTGTGGCTGTCTCGGCTGCTGTGGGTAAAGAAAATGCTGCCGCTCATTCTTTCAACTACAACGGCACCAATACAAATGGCTTACAGAACTCAGCGTTTGCCATTGGTACTGCGGGTACACTGAGTCTCAACGGTCTTGGCGACCCCGCCGGCTTTAACCTCAACACAATAGAAGACAGCGCTCGCGCTACCCCGCAAAGCAATACCTTCACAGCAGGATACACCATCCAACTGGGTACTGCTAGTGGCGATACTTTGGGCACGGCTCCGGGCACGGCTCCGGCTCCGGCTGCGGTGGCTCCCTAGAAATGTTGAGAGTTGTTAGCTAATAAGCTGACCTAGCAATTCAAGCCATTTTTTCCCATCTCAAATCTGATATGAGGATCTTAGCGACTCGCCGCACAGAAAGTCAGGAAAGATCCTCATTAAGAGGGTTTTTTTTATCCGCAATACCTTCTGATGAATAACAAGGACATTCCCCAGATGAAACCTATGATAAATACTTCAAAAACTATCAATTCAGCCACCACAATTGTTTTTATAGATGCCGGAGTAGAAAACGCCGATCTACTCATTGAGGGCGTTATTCCCACTACTGAAGTCTTTGTCCTAGATGGGACGGCTGATGGCATCGAGCAAATTAGCCAGGTATTACAACAGCGTCAGAATATCGATGCAGTTCATATTATTTCCCACGGTTCTCCCGGTTGCTTGTATCTGGGAAATAGCCAACTGAGTTTAGATAACCTAATCCACTACGCCCCGCCACTCCAAAAGTGGAATGTTGCTAATCTCCTCCTCTATGGCTGTAACGTTGCAGCCGGAGATGCAGGAGAAGAATTTATTACTAAGTTACACGCTCTGACGGGGGCAGAAATTGCCGCTTCTAAGACTCTGACCGGGAGTGCGGCTAAGGGGGGAAACTGGGAGCTAGAAGTAACGACAGCTAAAGCATTTACCACCTTAGCCTTTCATCCCTCAGTCATAGCAGCCTACGAAGGGATATTAACCCAGACTAACGACTGGACACAGCCTGCACAATATGTTTTTGGTTATTCCTACACTGACTGGCCTCAGCTTAATCTGACTTTTTCTGATGGGACTGCCTCATCTATCACTACTAATGATGCAGGATGGGTAGAGGCTAACTCAGGTGGTACGTTTACCTATGACAATGACAATCAAAATACTGCCACTGGGTTTGCTGGGCCGGAATACCGCAGCTATTTTCTTTTCAATATAAGTTCCCTTACCGGCAAAACAGTAACGAGTGCTACTGCCAATTTTCCAAGCAGTGTAGGAACCGCCACTCCGGACGCAAGTGAATCATTTGAACTCTTTGATTTTAATGAGTCATTTTATCAAAATGGTGGCTTGGTAGGTCCTGGTAAGCCAATACATGATGATCTAATTACGGGCATGAAATATTCTGCCTCACCCTATGTTTTTCAAAATTCGAGTGGCTACCAACCCTTTTCTCTGACGTTATCTGCTGCTGCAATTACTGATTTGAACCAAGCCATTTCTAGTGCCAATATTCTTTTTGGTATGGGAGGAGCAGTTACGACACTATCTGGTTTAAGTTCAAACAATGCCCCTACCGATCTCAATCTCAGCCCTAGCAGCATTAATGAAAACGTTGCAGCTAACAGCAGTGTCGGTACGTTCAACAGCACCGACCCCGACACAGGCAATACCTTTACTTACAGTTTAGTGGCAGGCACGGGAGATACCAATAATAGTGCATTCTCCATTGTCAGCAACCAACTGCAAATCAACGCTTCCCCCGACTTTGAAGCCCAGTCCACTTACAACATCCGCGTTCGCACTACCGATCAAGGGGGACTGACTTACGATGAGCCGTTGGTGGTCAACATTAACAATGTCAATGAAACACCAACCGACCTTACTCTCAGCAACAACAGCATCGCTGAAAACGTTGCTGCTAACAGCACAGTCGGTACCTTCACCAGCACCGACCCCGACACAGGAAATACCTTTACTTATAGTTTAGTGGCTGGCACGGGAGACACCAATAATAGTGCATTCTCCATTGTCAGCAACCAACTGCGAATCAACGCTTCCCCCGACTTTGAAACTAAGTCCAGTTACAGTATCCGCGTTCGCACAACTGATACTGAAGGACTGACTTACGATAAGCCCTTAGTGGTCAATATTAACGACATCGACGAGTTTGTCAACCTTACACCCAATAACGATCTTTTCCAGGGTAATGGTACTGCCAGTGCCGACCAAATCAATGGTTTACCAGGTAGCGATCGCCTCTACGGTAATGCCGGAAACGATACCATTGATGGCGGCGATGGTGACGATGTTGTCTACGGTGGCAATGATAACGATTTGTTGCGCGGAGGTAATGGCAGCGATCGCCTTTACGGTGATGCGGGTAACGACCAACTCCTTGGTGAAGTGGGTAATGACATCCTCTATGGGGGTGATGGTGACGATCTCCTCAATGGCGGTGCAGGAAGCGATCAGCTTTATGGTAATGCAGGGATTGATACCTTTGTTCTGGCATCAGGAATGGGTCTGGATTCCATCTACAATTTCCAAGATGGCGTAGACAGAATCCGATTAGATGGAGGTTTAGCTTTCGGCGCTTTACAGATTGCCCAAAGTGGCACTTCCACCTTAATTAAAATTGCATCAACCGGAGTCACCCTCGCTTCTTTAGTTAACACGAATTCCGCCTTGATTGGGGCGGCTGATTTTAGCGCTATCGCGCCTGTCTAATAGTTTGTCTCAATTCTTAAACTATCAGGTGCGTTAACTTCCGTTAGCGCACCCTTGATTTTAATTTTATAATTATTAAAAAGTAAAAGTTTTCATTCCAATAAATATTTTTTTATTCCATCTATAGCGAGCCTAAATGAATTCTGTAATTCTTGTAGCGGCAAACTCTCCCTGGTTGCCCCCATTCGTGGGGGGTAGGCACGGGGGCACTACCCCTACATATTTGTACTAATGATTTATACGCGCTATAGAAAAATATTAACGCCATAGATTTAAGAAATATTAAATTATCAGGATATCAGCGTATAATTACTGTATTAACAGATATATTTAATGCCTAATTGCTGCGCTTGTAATGATAATTAACCCCCTCAAATTTATCGTTAATCCTACTGGGTTCCTCTCAACAGCATACAATGGTAGTATTCTCGTCGGTTTGACTCTCCTGAGCATCGCTTACTCAACCCCAGCTATAGCAGAAACTCGCTCCAATTTAC
This sequence comes from Microcoleus sp. B3-D2, assembly GCF_036705345.1. Taxonomy (NCBI): domain Bacteria; kingdom Bacillati; phylum Cyanobacteriota; class Cyanophyceae; order Oscillatoriales; family Microcoleaceae; genus Microcoleus; species Microcoleus sp. B3-D2. The sequence goes on along the minus strand of NZ_JAUBUG010000053.1, from coordinate 46,441 downwards.
TCGACAAATCCAATCAACTCGATTCCTCTGCTGCGAGTATTTCCGACCTTCCAGAAACCACCCCTTTATCAGAAAAACCCAACTGGTTTACTTATGCTACAAACTTGGAACCCTCATCCCCAAATTTAGCCTCTGAACCTGAACCCACAGAACCCCAATCAACTAATAATCCTACCGGATTGGCCCAACCTTCTGCGCCATCTACTGACCCCGATTACATTATTCCACCTCGAAGCGCTCCAAGTGTTTCCGACCTTCCAGAAGCCACCTCTTTATCAGAAACACCCAACAGGTCTACTTATGCTACAAACCTGGAACCCTCATCCCAAAATTTAGCATCTAAACCTGAACCCACAGAACCCCAATCAACTAATAATCCTAACGGATTGCCCCAACCTTCTGTGCCATCTAGTGACCCCGATTACATTATTCCATCTCGAAGCGCTCCAAGTGTTTCCGACCTTCCAGAAGCCACCTCTTTATCAGAAACACCCAACTGGTCTACTTATGCTACAGACTTGGAACCCTCATCCCCAAATTTAGCCTCGGAACCTGAACCCACAAAACCCCCATCAACTAATAATCCTAACGGATTGCCCCAACCTCCTGCGCCATCTACTGACCCCGATTACATTATTCCACCTCGAATCGCTCCAGACGAAAAAATTAGCCCCTTCACGACCAATTTACTTCTCAATGACATTCCTATCAGCCATCTAACTGAATGGGAGTTTAGTGGTTTCCATACTTTTGCTGACACCACAGACAGCGAGATTTTTTTTAATGGCACTCTCAAACTTAACAGTCGAGTCAGTGAAAGCTTAAGCAGAAATAATATTTATAGAGTAGACCAAAAAGGCACTTATTTGCAACTGCGGACTGTTCCCCTAGAACGAACAATTACAACCACAACTACCGCACCCCAAACCATGACGGGGTTAGAAATTCAAATGAGTTTAACGGCGGCTTGTATTTTTCCCAATACTCCCAGTGACCAACAATGTACTTATACCCCAGGTTTAGTTATCGATCGCAATAGTATAGATCCCGAGTTTTTCGTACCTACCCGCGTCTTTCAAACGTCTCAGGTTGGGGAAGTTGTCAAACCGGAAACTTTGGCTTTTATGCAGATTCCCGGCTTTCAAGGGGGAACCAGCAGTCAACCGATTGGCGTCGATTTTTATTTTCCCAATTCGGGTGCTTATCCGGGAAACAGCCAATCCCAAAAAACAAAACTTGAGAGAAAAGAAGAAATTGACTATACGATTGCAGGTACTGTTTCCCGAGTTCGTCAAGTTGTTAAAGCCAATGATAGAGAAGCCGTTTTAGGGCGGACTATTCGAGGATTTACTCTCTTTGTTGATGATGAAAATCGCTGGCTCAATACGGCAATTCAAGCGGGGGCGCAATTTTTACCCGATCTCATTCCTGACCTAGAAGGCAGTAAAAATCCAGTTAATACTAATATCAACCGCAACTTATTTTTAGCAGCTAATAATACTCGTTTACCCACCAGTAGTTTTACGATATATTCCGCCGGACTCGGACGGGCAGAAAGTTTAACGCCTAATGTCACCAGCTTAAATCAAGTTCCTAGAGCGAATTATAACAGCCTTTGGCTCGGTCTTTCTCCCGTGATCGATCGCAATATTGAAGATGGTCGAATCTTTTACGATCCAACAGGGCCACAAGTCACCCTTGTGGATGCTGGTGCAGAAGGTGGAGCAAATACCAATGTACAGTTATTCTCTGCGGTTAACCAAAATCAGTATTCTACGGCCAATTTGCAGAATTTTTATGCCCAAGTTTATTTAAGCTTTTTACAGCAAGATGTCAACTTTGTTAGAGAAAGTATCTATGGGGAAAAAACCTCTTACTATCCTCATCTCAGCTTTACCGGAAACTGGACAGGAGGCGAAGATATCCTGCGATACTATACGGGTGTGATTGCTTCAGAAAAGCCCAAACTCTACCTCGGTGCTGATTACACGAGAAACACGCTAAACAATTGGAGTTTTCGCGGCGGTGCGATTGGTTATCTCAACCCCGATCGCGATTATTACAGCCAACTTTGGGGGAGTGTAGCCAAAACCTTTCGCTTCAGTAGGCAGGCAAATTTAACCTTATCAACTGGCTTTAATTATGCTCTCGATCGAGAAACAAGAATTGGTGATGTACTTAGTATTTCACCAGCTAGTGAAGTTGCCGTTAGCGCTCGCGTAAATTGGGGAATTATTTCTCTGGGTTTGACCAACTATTTTGGTGATATCCTACCCAATTCCTACGACGATCGCTTACTCGTTGAGTTAACCATCCGTCCTCTAAGCACTCTCACTCTGTCTGGTTATATCGCCCCCATCGATAAAAACTCAACTCGCTCTCTCTACGGTGCTAGTGTAAGTTGGCAACTGGAAAATAACTACAACAGTCCTACCCTATCCCTCAATTGGCAAAAGAAGCAATATGATTATGGTGATGATGTTTTTGGGAATCGTTTATTATTGAATGATAATGTTTTTACGATCCTTTTTCGCATTGGTTCTCCAGCTAATCCGCTCTCTCGTTAATCTTACCCAGATTACAAGCAAACTAATTTGCTCAAATAAAAAATCAGACTTCTGCCTCATCCCAGCCTGTGAAGCGTTTGAGAAAATCTAAGCCAATAGAAATTCTCACCGAGATTACCTCATTTGCCAGTTAACCGGCTTCATACGGCAGTGCGATAATATTTTAGCAGACTAAGTACCGAAGAATCGGGAATACCGATGCTATGGGAATTGCCACTGTCTAGGGCGGTGCAGTCAAATCAAAAGATCGTAAGCTGCGTAGCAGCTTAACAGTCACGCAGGGTTATTAGGGAAGAGTTGAGGGGCTACCCTCAACCCTTACCCGCTACAAATATTAGTGTTATTTTCGATCGTCGATACAGGGCGAATAATTTTTGACGATCGACAAACAGTTCCGGCCATCAGCCATTCTCTCGTAACTAATACTGTCTGCGATGTCTTTGATTAATTTTAGACCCCGCCCGCCCGGAGAGTGAATATCGACTTTTTCCGAAATATCTTTGATTTTTTTCTCTAAATCAAACGGATCGCCCGAGTCCCAAATTTTAATCTCTAAAGATTCAGCGAACACAGCCACCTGAATGTCAACAGGCAAATCCGCTGGTTTGCCCTTGTGGGCGTGACGCACCGCATTCGTAAAACCCTCAGCCAAAGCCAACTGACACCTTATCCACACACTTGTAGGAATTCGCGAGTCGTACAATTGTCCAAACCACGACAAAACCCAGCTTAATCCATTCAGACCTGTATTGACTTGAAGATCCGCTTTTTTTAGCATCGGCAACTTTTCGGAACCCTTTAATTCAATCACGCTCACCACAGAAGTTCTTCATCGGCCCGTGGGCAAAATACAACGAGACAAAATACAACCAGATAAAATACAACGAGACCAAGTATAACGGCGGCCAAATTGAATGGTAGTTTGAGGATACTAGCTTTGGTGGGCCGTGGATCAATGTCTAATCCACTCATCGGCTAGCCACTATACCATAAATAGCATTCTCATGTCAACCACCGCCTGTGGCAAATAAAAGTCTATAAAAATTTATATTCTGAGTATAAACTGAGTGAAGTTCGATCGCGCCAAATTTCCATCAAATTTTAACGTAAATTGAACTCAACGACCCGCCCTCAAAAGCAATTACCTCGAAAGCGATGTCAATCAACTATACTCAATCTCAGACAAGGGCGCTGACAGGATATATTTTAAATGACCCCCAGACCTTGAAAAACTTGTAGTACCTAAGTGCCCATGTTTCAAATTCTGGTTATTGACGATGATACGGCTGTTCAAGAACTGCTGAGAAGAACCCTGAAAAAACAGGGTTACGAAGTAACAGTAGCAAGCAATGGCGAAGACGGTGTAGCCCAGGCGCAAAAATTGCGTCCGGCCCTGATAATTTGCGATTGGATCATGCCGCGCTTGACCGGCATCGATGTCTGCCGTCGAGTTAAGGCAGATCCGGATCTGTCAACTACACAATTCTTTTTGTTGACTTCTTTGGGTTCGATCGCCGATCGAGTCAAAGGCCTCGACGCAGGTGCCGACGATTTTATCTCGAAGCCGATCGAACTCAACGAGTTACAGGCGAGAGTACGCGCGGGATTGAGGCTGCACCAACTCAGCCGAGATTTAAAAATAGCCAAGCAAAGTCTGGAAGCAGAGTTAGCCGAGGCGGCCGAGTACGTGCAATCGCTGCTGCCAGATCCGATGACGGAACCTATCAGCATTGAGGCAAAATTTATTCCCTCCCGGCAGTTGGGGGGAGATTGCTTCGACTACAACTGGCTAGATGCCGATTATTTGGCGATTTACTTGCTCGACGTAGCCGGTCACGGTTTGCGGGCGGCGCTGCCTTCTGTGGCAGTGCTGAATTTGCTGCGATCGCGCGCGCTCCCCAACATAGACTACTACAAACCCAGCGACGTTTTGCGCGCCCTGAACACCACCTTCCAGATGAGCTACCAAAATGACAAGTATTTCACCATCTGGTATGGCGTTTACAACCGCATTTCTCGCCAGCTAGTTTATGCCAGCGCCGGCCATCCACCGGCCGTGTTGATTTCCCAGTCCCCTGCGAGCACTGCTAAAATCCAGCGATTAAAAACCCCCGGAATGCCTGTCGGGATGTTCCCCGACGCCCCCTATGTCGATAATTGCTGCGATGTCGAGGATTTGAGCACTCTCTACATCTTTAGCGACGGGGTATACGAGATCCACCAACCTGACGGCAATATCTGGGGGCTTGACCCTTTCGTCGACCTGTTAGCAGCTTACAACGGTGCAAGTGCCGACCAGTTAGAGCTGGTTTTGAACTACATTCAAAAGTTGAACGCTAAAGCAGTTTTTGATGATGATTGGTCTTTACTCAAGGTAAACTTTGGCTAGCTGACTTCTTGCATTGCATCTGCGACAAAATAGCAAGAAGGCAGCAGCCCAAAGATTTAGTTAGTTGAAGGAATTTTGCTATTAAAAGCATCGCGGGTCGGAAATATCTCGAAAACTCGATCCATGCTGGTGAGTTCAAATAAGATGCGGATTTGCTCGTTGATAGAACAGACAACTAATTGACTCCCAGCGGCCCGGACTGTTTTGAGCGCCAAGACTAAAGCGCCTAAACCAGAACTATCCATAAATGTCACATCAGTGAAGTCTATCAATACCACATCGGCTCCCGCTTCCACTAGGTCGCTAATCTCTTGGCGGAATTGACTTGCCTTGGTGCCGTCTAAAATGCCAGAGGGCTGAATAATTTTAACTACAGGACTCATATTTTGCGGTGGGAATGTCAGAATTTCTAGCCAGACTAGGCTAGTATAGCTGCGAGATGGACTCCGATCCAAATAATAGAGTGGGATTTCTAAGACATTTTCACTCTTAAAGGCAGCGCCCAGCAGCCTCTAAACAGTCCAAGAAACTGATTCAGCTTAGTTGTATGCTTCCTCAATATCTTCAGAGCGCCCTTAGCATCGGCGTTGACTGCCCACCCAATAGCTGTGCGGTAAAGTCCACAATGGATACGTTTGCGACTGAATTTATAGGTATTGGGGCTGTCTGCATTCCATAGGGGGAGATTGACATCTTCGACTTTTCATCGACTTAGCATAATTTTCGATTTCAACACCCACCACAGCGACAGAGCAGATACCATAACAATCAAAGCGGAAACAGCCGGTATGCCAGCGAGCTGGCTCAAACCACCCATCACTGGAATACCGCCCACAATAATTGCGAGTCCGAGTGCAAAACCTGTGGCTGTGGCTGGCTGTTGTGGCATAATTTTGGCTGTGGCGGCGAGGGTGACAGGAATACTCGACTGGAGTAGTGCTAAACCAAGAATTAAAGTGAGGTAATTTGGTGGATAAAATAATAATAAAACTGCGGCCATTGTGAGGGAAACAATTGTGTAGCGCCTCCAGCCCCAGCGCTGTGCGAGAATACCGCCAAAGACTTTGGCAATACCGGCGACAAAGGCGATCGCAACGAGCTGATAGAGATGCCTTTGTAAGAGGAACTGGAAGCTAGTCCAGACGGTGGAAGTGAGCGCGATCGCGCTTAGTAGTACCAATAAAACCGAGTCATCTAATTGGATATATTCGATTTTTTCCTTCCCAGAGAGAGCCTGGTCATGGGAGAACATATCATATTTTGACAAGTCAATTATGGCAACGATCGCCATCATTAAACCGAGTAGTATTACTATCGGCAAGCTAACTTTGTAACCCGTCCATCCCCACGCACCACCTAATGTTAAACCGATCACTCCGGGTGCGGCAAAAATTCCCGGACCAGTAGTACGATTAGGAGTAGCAGTTAATGCTAAAGCGCCGCCACCTACATGAAAAGCCGCCGAACCAATTCCTGCTAAAATTACAGCTAGTTGAAAATGCCATTGAGCGATCGCTAATGCCAATAAAAGCGAAAACAATCCCCCCAAAACAGCTAGACGAGGACGTTGGAATTTATCGGTCAGCATTCCCGCCAATGGCTGATACCCAAAACCCAGAATGTTGTAGAGAATAATCAGCCAACTTGCTTGCTCTAAAGACATCGTGCGGGGCAAACTTCCTAACACAAACCCCGCGGCTGCATCAGCTAAACCGTGAGCAATACCAAGAATTAAGGAGAGGGAAATAGCAGAAAGGTAAATAGTTGGTTGGTGCAACCGAAATTTATGTTGATAGTTTGGCATTGGATTAGATATAGCACTTGACAGTTTTGGTCATAAACCTCGTTTCTTTGCGCCGTCGATTTCTTATCGGTCGCGCAATCAAAATCGATCGCTTTTATCTGAGGAACCAGGAGGACATTGAAAAGCACCATCAACCAATTGCGATATCTCAGGAGCTTTCATAGATGGCTTTTCAGTTTCACAAATGCCTTGAATGAATTTGTCATTGTCCTTGTATTTAACAATAAATATTGTAACTTGGTAACTTTTGAGATCCTTTATTTTGCTCGTGGCTGTAAAATTAGCTTTCGTTGCATCTCCCTGAAAATCATATCGATAACATCCATATCTAGTTTTTTTTTTTGCGTAATTTTAATTATTCCCAATTATTAGTCAAGCGGTTTTCTCATAGTAGAAATTTCTCTGCCAGCTAATATAACTTCGTATGTCACTTCTAACTTCCCAGGATATCATTAGAGGATTAGATGTTACAAATGGACTTCCACCATTGTTATAGCCTCAACTAGAAATAAGGGCTAAGGAAAGAATTATGTAACTCGCCAAATTGCTGAGGAAAGAAAATAGGACGATTTTGCCTCTCGGAATCTTTTTAGTTTTGAAAAAAATGCTATGAATCTTTTTATTTTTAAAAAAAATGCTATAAATTACAGATTCAATATAAAAAGAAAGCAGGAAGCTAATTAGTAAAATTATTATTGCACTCCCATCTAGAGAAAACGGATCGTTAAATAATAAAAGAGGAAGTCCTACAATAGAGGTAGCAATATTTGCCACTAAAACTGCGACGAACAGCCTGGAAAAACCCATAGCAATTTCCGACGATTTCAAACACAAAAAAATAACTAGCATCTCAACGGGAATAATGCTGACAAAAACCCAGATATTACCAGTTTGTGAGACAACGACAGGGGCCGCCATATCGGCTACAATTAGTTGAGACATTGGGTTCTCCTTGTTATTCAGAATGACAACTAATTGACAAATTACAATAGCTCAAACCAAGCTAACTTTGGCGCGGTAGAGGAGTTTGTCGCCTTGTCTGTAGCCTGTGTAGCGGACTTTGACGGGTTCTCCGGGCTCGGCTGTTCCTTCCATGAGCTGGTGCTGTTGGGGGTTGTAGGGAATCTCGGCTCCAACTGGGGCGATCGACTCCACTCCCCAATGCTCCAATAACTGCTCGACGGGCCGCAGCAAGGGTAGTAGTTTCTGAGCCCGCAAGTTGTGATTTTCCTGAGCTTTGCTCGCAGCAGTCGGCCACTGCAACATCCAAGATTCTAAAATTTGCACGCAGGAGAGCTGGAATTCCTGCAGCAAAGATTCTCGCTGCTGTTCGATCGCAGCTTGCAGGCGCTGATATTCTTGTTCTAGGGCTGTCGGTGGTGCCTGTTCTAACTCTACATAGTCTGGCGCCAAGGTTGCGAGCAGTTCATTTAAGGAAATTTGCAAAGCTTGACTAATTTTGAGCAGGATGTCGGCTCGGGTTTGCAAAGCTAAGCCGCGACGCAGGCGGATGACCTGAATTTCGGGAACTCCTGCTTTTTGGCTGAGTTCTCGATCGCTCGAAAGCCCCGCCTGTTGCATCAGGCGTTGCAGTTGAGGAGAATAATCTGGAATATTAGCTGCCACGAAAAACTCATCCAAATTAATAAATGGACATATTCTCGATCCTAAGCTGTCAGGAGCATTAACGAAATACATTTTTGGGGCGGACCCAACAGCCCGCCCCACAAGACTTTCGCAATTTATTCCGATGCAAGTTCAATTATTGAAAGCTTGCTATTTGACGGCTACTTTTTCCCGGGCGGCTGTTGCAGTTGTCGCAGAACCTTGCAAATGCGCTTCTAGGAACCACAAACGCTTGTCAATTGCCCGCGAAATTTCGGTGTACAGATCCGCTGTATCGGCATCGCCGAGTTCGTCTGTTTTGTCGATGGCGACTCGCAGGTGTTGGGCGTAGGGTGCGTAGCGATCGGCCAAAGCCGTCACGTATTCTTTGCCGTCTATAATGTCGAAAGGAAATTCTGGCAAAATCGAATCAGCAGCCGCTGTGCGGGCTGTTCCTACAGCCAAACCGCCCAAAGCTGTGACCCGTTCGGCAACCAAGTCGATGTATTCTTCGAGTTCTGTGGCCATTTCGTCAAACAGCAAGTGCAACTGGTAGAAGTCCATGCCTTTAACGTTCCAGTGAGCTTGCTTGACTTGAGTTTTTAAGTCCAGAGTCGTTGCCAGCGTGGCGTTTAGCAGCCCCACTACTTGAGAGCGGGTGGCGGCTGACATATCGATGCGGGTGGGGTAAAGATGTTGTTTGTGATTGTTGGTAGTCATAGGTTTTTAGCTTGTTATTAGTGATTGTCGATCGAAGATCTTAGAAAGCTTTGGGCGAGAGAATATTTGACTGTTGTGAATTTCTGTTGAGAGGCTCAGGCTAAGTGCATCTGCAACACGGCACGGGTAGCTCGGCGTACTTTACAGCGGATAGTTTCTAAACCGAGACGCTGGCAAGCTTCGTATCGGTGGCAGCCGGAAAATCCGTAATACTGACCATCTACTTCTAGCACATCGATGGGTTCGTTTAAACCTACCTCGCGGATGGATTCCATGAGGGCGGCTACTTTGGTTTGGTCGTTGACTCGCGGCAGGGGGCGGCGAATCTGGTTGAGGCGTATTTCTTCGATCCTCATGGCGTTGGTCTGTTTTGCTTCTTTTTAAATCATACTCGTTATGACTTCGTGTTGTCAATAAATATGAGGACTTACGCAAAAACCTGGTTTCTGCGGGGAATATGGGGGTTAGAAAATCTCAACTACTGCTATCTTGGCAGGCAATCCCAAAAAAGAAGTATGAATTGGTAACACGCAGTACAGATAGGATTTTTCATGCCTTTCGATAGATCGATCGACCTCAACCTTCTAGCTACAGTGGGAGAAAAGATAAATTGTGGCTTGAAATTATGGCATCCTCCCAACCCCTCAAAGGCATTGAATTGATCGACTGCGCCAAAGCTAACGCCCAACAAGGAATCGCCACAGCCGCGAACCTTTGCGGCTACGGAGGCGACCTCAACACCTTCGAGCGGGAACTGAAAAAGGCTTGCCAAGACATAGGCGTCGAAGTCAAGGAGTTAAGCGACTTGATTACAGCTCAGCAGATGATGAAACAAGGAATGGGTATTGAAGTCGCTCCAGATACTCCCTCAGAACTCTAGGCTCAATCTCCACCGCACCAGTTTTAGGGCTAAGATTGCCCCGACACCAGTATTTTGAGTCTGCTAGCTGAGGCAGGCTAGAATGTTTTGCATGGGAGCTTCCGACTTTAGCCAGGAGTCGCGTTTTCTCCCGCGAAGAGGGTGCTTTCTGGAGGGTGCTGAGATTGTTAGGAGGACTGTCGTGTCAGATCAGCAAGACCGAATTATGCGTTTGTTTATAGAGGAGGCTAAGGAGCACCTCGATACTCTAGAAAATGGTTTAGTGGATTTAAAGTCCACGATGAAAGACCCCGAAAGCGTCCAAGAGATGTTTCGAGCCGCCCATTCCGTGAAAGGAGGGGCGGCTATGCTCGGCTTAGATAGTATTAAAACAACCGCTCACCGCTTGGAAGATTGTTTTAAGGTGCTCAAGGACGGGCCCGTCAAGCAGGTTGACCAAACGGCAGAATCCCTATTTTTAAAGGGAGTTGATACGCTTAAGGACTTGCTGGGGCGACTGGAGGGGCCTTTCGGCTTGAGGAATGAGGAGGGAGAAAAACTCGTGCAGCAGGTGATGCCTGTTTTTGCTCAACTGGAAACTCACCTCAATAAATTGGGGTCGGGCAAAGTGCAGGCTGCTGGGTCTGGTACGCCCGCCGCTCCAACAGCGGGCGCTGTGCCGGCGAATTTTGCTGTTGAAGTGATGACTTTACTCAAAGAAATGTTGCAGGTGTTCAAGCAGAAAGAATCGGCTGCTAGTCGCTCTGAGTTAACGGCTGTGTGCGTTCGCCTCTATAAGTTGGGAGGTAAAATAGAGACTTGGCAAAATTTAGTAAAAACCGCTAGAGCAGCGATCGTTAATCCCAAAAACTCTTATAAAGTCTTAGCTCCGCTGATTATCAAAGAACTCAAGGAAGCTGGCGATTTAGTACAAGGGGGGAAAGTCAAGACGATCGTTCCGAGTAAAAATTTGCTACTTTTGGCAGCAAGCCCAAAACCAGCAGAGACAAGCGCCGCAGCAGCCCCAGCAGCCGCGTCGAAGCAAGTAGCACTTCCAGCCGAACCGAAGGCGGTAGTCAAGCTTTTGCTCAAAACTTTCAACAAAAAGCAACTCTCGGAAATTGCCAAGTTACTGGTTAACGCCATCAAATCCTCGAACTAGGAGGTGTTGCAGTAGAAGATAGAGTCAAAGCAATATTTGTGAGGCGGATAATTTTCTGGTGGGTGCTGGCAGCCGCTCGTTGAGCAGCAACTCGAAAAAATTCACTCATTCGAGATTTTTGCGCTCTACCTTCTACTGTTGGGCAACCCTGCGTTAGAATTAGTGGATATGTAGGCGTGCAATATTGTACCAGAATTAAAAATCGAGCAGGCTTTATAAGGCGGTAGCTGTGAAACCAATACGTTCATTAGAAGATGCTTTAAACCGCTGTCAGGCGATGGGAATGCGCTTGAGCCGCCAGCGTCGATTTATTCTAGAACTTTTGTGGGAGGCAAAAGAACACCTCTCGGCTCGCGAAATTTACGATCGCCTCAACAAACAAGCGCATTCGATCGGTCATACTTCTGTCTATCAAAATCTAGAAGCTTTGTCGAGAGAAGGGATTATTGAGTGCATAGAACGCTCGGAGGGACGCTTGTACGGCAATGTCAGCGACTCTCACTCTCACGTCAATTGTCTTGATACGGCTCAGATTCTGGACGTTCATGTGGAATTGCCGATCGACTTGATCGAGCAAATCCAACAGCAAACAGGTGTCAGAATTGTAGACTACCGGATAGATTTCTACGGATATCGCTCGGCCGAGTCCGCTACGCAAGCATCGAGTGTCAGCGATACGCCAAAGGCTTCGTAACCGATAAAGCCGCCGCTGTTGGAAGCAAAACAGAGCTTTGTGAGCGGCCGGTCGATCGTATAAAATGATTCAAGTATTTAGCTGCGCTCGATCGGTTTTTTTGCGTCGCCCGCCGGAATTCGGCACAGTATAAAAAACAGTAGAAAAAAAGGAAAACAGAAAAATGAAACTCGATCGGCAAGTTTGGCGATCGGGAATAAAATTTACGACTAAACCCAAAAAATCAATCCTACCCCCTACAGGTAAAAGTGTAGACCAAATCCGGCTTTATACCCCCTTTATTTTTTAATGGGCTTGGAGCGGAGCAAAGTTTGTGCAGTTGCGGTTTCAACCGCTGAGTCCGATAGTGGAATTTCTGACCCGGATTTAATATGAGAGCTTAGTTGAATCCCTCCCACAATTCATGTGCAGAGTCAATTTTAAAATCTAAAATCTAAAATCTAAAATCTAAAATTGATGGAATGACGGGGCTTTATACTGTTTTTTCTGCTAAACGGCCCCGGGATCTGTCAATAACTGTTTGATAACTGGTATGATTTACGTGCTTCGAGAGCCTAAAATACTCGGAAGCAACCAGTGGGGCCAGACACGAACCTCACTATAAAACGCCGTAGAGGGAAAGATTGCCAGTACCTTGAAGGAAGTTCTCGATCTCCTTAACAGGAGTCAGAAGCCGACATCACAATCTATAGATTTGATGTGGGAGTGTCACATGAAGAGTGCGCATTACAGGACAGGCTGAAGTAATGGCGAGACGACAATCTGACCAATTCCACACACCACCGCAATACAACCCATCCCCTAAACCGACGGCACAGTTCAGTGCAGAGGCGACAGGCGATGCGAGTTCCTCAGTAACGGCGCTGCCGACAGAGGGAAAAAGAACTTTTTGGCAGTGGCAGCTTATCTGGCTGAGTCTCCTGGTGGGATTTGGAGTAACCGGTGCCGCTGCATTTCTGTGGTTGCTGACGATGCCGCCACCGCCGAATTGCCAGCAACTGTCGCCGCTGGCGGCGGACGGAGAGCGACTTTACTGCGCTCAACAAGCTGCTAAGTCGGGCAAGCTAGAACAGCTAGAATCGGCAATGGCATTGGTGCAGGCTTGGCCGAAAGAACATCCGCTATACTCGCAAGGTCAACATTTGATAGGAGAATGGTCGAAAGCCATTCTGGGGTTTGCCAGGGCAAAAATTGAGAGGGGCGATTTGAAGGGTGCTCTGGAGATTGTGGCGAAAATTCCGAAAACCAGTCCGTCTTACCCCGAGGTACAGGAGGCTGTTACTGCTTGGGAAAAAAATTGGCAGGAGGGCCAAAAACTCTACGATACAGCCCTAGCAGCTTTGAAAAGTGAGGATTTAAGGAAGGCTTGGGATTATGCTCAAGCTCTGTTCAAGCTGGAAAATATTTTCTGGAGTCAGAAACGGTACAACGAGCTGATCCAGCAGATTTCTTTGGAAAGAAACGGCTGGCAGCGCTTGCAAGAGGCTAGAGATTTGGCGACGGAGGGAACTCCGCAAAAATTCGCTGAGGCGATCGTCCTGGCTCGTAAAATAGACCCGCAGCTTTTTGCCCGCGCTAAAGCTGAGAAGGAAATTGAGGGCTGGAGCCGGACTTTGCTGGCAATGGCTACTAAGCGGTTGGGGGCGAAAGACCTGCCGGGGGCGATCGAGGCTGCTTCTGTGGTGCCGCAGGATTCGCCGCTGTTTGCGGAAGCTCAAGATTTGATGCAGTTGGGTAGGGCTCAGGCAGTGACGTGGAACCAGTCGATATCAACTCCGCTGCCGCAACACATTTTTAGCTTGCTGGAAGGGCAGGGGGCTGCTAGCCAAATTGCTCCGGGTCGCCCTCTGTACAAGCAAGCTCAAGTTCAAATTGAAAATTTGCAGGTGCAGTTTCAAGATTTGCTGCGCCTGCAAGTGGCGAGCACGATCGCTAGTGTCGGTCAGATAGGGACGTTTGCACTCGCGATCGAGCAAGCGCAAACCATCGGACTTAAGCAGCCGCGGCGGGTTCACGCTCAAACTTTGGTGGCTGCTTGGCGTCGGGAAATTCAGCGGATCGAAGACCAATCTTTTCTGACTCTGGCGAAGCAGTTGGCAGAACCGCAAACGGTTGAAGGACTCAAGGGCGGCATGGCTCAGCTACTCCTGATCGCTCTAAACCGCCCCCGCAGGATAGAGGCGCAAACTCTCTTGGCTCAGTGGACGAAACGCATAGAAGTTATTCAAGATCAGCCTTTGTTGGATGAAGCTATAGCCCTGGCGAAGCAAGGAAAACTTAGTGCTGCTATTGAAAAAGCTTCGGCAATTAAGAGCGGTAGGACTTTGTACGCGAAAGCTCAGGATAATGTCTATCAGTGGGTGAGCGAACTGCAAGTTGCTCAAGACAGACCGATTCTGGATCGAGCTTTGGAATTGGCGTCTCAAGGCAGTCTAGGAGCGGCGATCGATACGGCTTCCCAAATCGGTTACGGTAGGGCGCTGTATTCAGAGGCGGCAGGTGCGATCGGGCGCTGGAGTGCCGAACTTAGAGCCAATACTGCACCGCCACCGGAACCCGCTCGCGAGTACGCGCCAGCTCCGGAACAGGAGTATGCGCCAGCTCCGGAACAGGAGTATGCGCCAGCTCCGGAACAGGAGTACGCGCCAGCTCCGCAACAGGAGGAGTATGCGCCGGCTCCCGAGCCTTACTATCCGCCCGCGAGACAAGAGGCCCCGGCTCCCGAGCCGGAACCTTACTATCCGCCCGCTCCCGAGCCGGAACCTTACTATCCGCCCGCCCGGGAGCCGGAACCGGAACCTTACTATCCGCCCGCTCCAGAGCCGGAACCTTACTATCCGCCCGCGAGACAAGAGGCCCCGGCTCCGGAACCGGAACCAGCTCCTCCTCCGGCTCCGGCTCCGGAACCAGCGCCGCCCTCGATTCCAGAATCGGCTGGGCCTCCTGATGGTAATTTGCTCCCCGAGTAATTGGGTTTTCGCGCGATCGAGCTCTAAAATCTCCAATCTAAAATCAAGTGAGTAATTTCCAACTGCTGACGATCGATAGCGACCCCATTTTCCGGCTGGGGCTGCGAGTCGCTTGCGAGCAGTATCCAGACTTGCAAGTTGTCGCAGAGGTTTCAAGGGGAACCGAAGCTTTGCGAGTTCTAGAAGCTCGCTCGATCGAATCGGTAGCAGCCAAGAAACCCGCAGATTTGGTAATTTTGGCTGTTGAGACTTTAAATTTGCGATCGGGTCAAACAGAGGCGCTGGCATTTTGTCGCGAACTCAAAAGTTTGTACCCCAACCTGCCCCTGTTGCTGCTAGGCGGGCCGCTGGCACCGGAGCTGTTGGTCCAGGTACAGGCTACGGGCGCGAATGGCTATTGTCCTAAAGGTAGAGATATTTCCCTGACAATCGAAGCTATTCGCACGGTGGCATCGGGTCGCACTTATTGGGCGACGGATACGGCAGCTAACTCCGGAATAGAAATAAATGCAGCGGGGGTTCAAACAGTAGAAAACTCCGCAGCAATTGCAGATAAAAATGCAGATGATCGGACAATTGATACGCCAGTACACAAAAAAATGCTGGCTTATTTTTGTCAGTCTGGACTACGGGAAATAGATGCAACTTTGGCGGTTGTCCAAGCTGATTTGCAAGAGATCAGAGCCGCAGAGCCGACAGATTTGCCCTCTATTTTAGATGGGGTTGTACTCAGCGGGCGCCGCAGAGAATTGCTGGCAGCTCGCTGGATTGTCAGTCAGTTATTATTTGAAGGAAAAGGGGAGAAGGCAGAAGGCAGAAGGCAGAGGGCAGAAGGCAGAGGGGAGAAAGAAGAAATTAGAAGCGAGAATCTGTTAAATAATTCTCAATCGCAATTAGCGAATTCCCAAGTTTCGGCTGCATCTTTGGTGGTTGCAACTAATTGGCAAGGTAGCTTGTTTGACTCGGTGGCGGCTAAATTGCAGTTTGAGTTGGTGAATTTGACTGGCTTGCCTTTGGAAATCGATATTTTGCGATCGCCCAAAAAGCGTGAATTGATGAGTTCCATCCTGCGGAAGTTAAAGGATTTGCTGGAGGAATTGCGCTTTTCGCAAGTGCAGCCAACTCAATTGTCGCAAAAAATGCCTGCTATTTTACGGGATTTGTGGGAGGCGACAATCATAGATTTTTTTGGCAGATACTATACACTGCAAACGGGAGAAACTCGGGTGTTTGATGGCAGTCAAGCAAGCTTAAAACTGGGAGAAAGTCAAGAGGGAAGCGCTGCTTATCTATTGGCAAGCAGCGGCGTAGAAGTTGTGCCAATGCTGCTGGCAGATGCTGATGTAGTTGCAGCAGAAATTCTTGACAAAATACCGATGACAGTTGATTTTTTTGCACATTTGCTATTTGAAATTCCTCTAACAGTTGACAATATTTCTTGTGTTTCTGGCAGCCCGGCAGCAATGCAGCGAGCTGAAGCTTTGTTGGAAAATTTGGCAATACAAGTTGCTAGCGGAGTGGTACAGCCTCTACTAAATAATTTGGCAAATATTGAAGAAATCAAGCAAATTTTTTACGATGGTAAGTTGATTTCGACGCGAGAAATTGAGAGATTTCGGAATGATTTGTCGTGGAGATATAGCTGGGATAGATATTTTGGGGAACCAAAAGCTATTTTTGAAAGTAGGTTTTGGCTGTTTGTTTTAGGCGATTCTGGAATTAAGAAAATTTCTATTTATTCTCCGCGAAATCTGGAGTTAGCACAGCTTTCTGGGTGGCAGTTAGCCTTGACTTTGCTGCTGGAAACCAGGGATGCGATCGCACCTAGAGTTCGCGCGGTTATTTCGCTGTTGGGTGCTGGGGTTGTTTACGTTTTGACTCAGGTTATAGGGCGGGGAATTGGTTTGATCGGGCGGGGAATTATCCAGGGGATTGGTAATTCTTTGCAGGATAGCAAGTTTGGGAAAAATGGGTGATGGTTGGGCAACGAGTAGTAGAAAATCTTGCATAAATCTTTGAGGTAAGGCCGAAACCGCAGATTAACCGGGATTGACGCCGATGCTTTTCAAAATATTTTGCGAATGCGTGCAAGAGTTCTGGTGTAGGGAAGTTAAGGGATTTGATATAATTGGTGATTGGTGATTGGTGGTATTATAGATAAAACTTAATGCTATAAGGTTGAAATTTTATGAGTATTATGATAGCGATAGATGCAGATCGCATAAACAGTTTAGATTTGTCTCCGGTGCGGACTGTGATTGAAAAGTGGCTGGCCGAAGGAGCGATCGCCCAAA
Source organism: Microcoleus sp. B3-D2 (assembly GCF_036705345.1). Classification (NCBI taxonomy): domain Bacteria; kingdom Bacillati; phylum Cyanobacteriota; class Cyanophyceae; order Oscillatoriales; family Microcoleaceae; genus Microcoleus; species Microcoleus sp. B3-D2. The sequence goes on along the minus strand of NZ_JAUBUG010000053.1, from coordinate 29,378 downwards.
ACGAACAACAGCTACAATTTGAAATTGAGTATCCGCGCGAAGAGTTAGATCCGCGAGAAATTTCGGAAATTCCCGAAGTGCGGCTGTGGTTTATTCGCTTGGATGCTTGTTATCCTTGGCTGCCATTTTTGCTGGATTGGAAAGCGGGAGAATTGGCGCGCTATGCGGCGATGTTGGTGCCGCACCAGTTCCACCGCACTCAAGGTATTCAGTACAATCCTGAAGCTTTGGAAATGTTTTTGATGAACAAAATTTTTGTGTTGACTGATTGGTTGAATCAGCAGGGAATTCCCAGTAAATCGAAGTTGATGGCGATGTCGCAGATGTTTGGTTATGATTTGGAGGATGCTTTTTTTGATGTGATTGTACCGCACAAATAAGCGATCGCGCCTCTAATTAACATACTCCTATGAGGTAGACTACTCTAGCTTAAGACTAAAAACAAAGGTATAAACCCGATTTCTGCCCTTGTGGGGCGGGCTTTCCAGTCCGCCTCCGCAGCTATAAGTTCCATCCACCACAGCTTAATTAAGCTTAACAGCAACCGCCATCAGACTTTAATACCATCGTTAAACCAGCGCGCCTCAAAAAATTGTTGCTGGACTTCACAATTTTCTCAGAATTGAGAGTTAGTTTAAATAGACAACGATCGCCCGATTCAATCGATCGAGGAAATTTCCCATGAAAACAGATTACCTCATCGTCGGCAGTGGTTTATCAGCACTGGTTTTCGGAGCTTTGATGGCAAACTCCGGCAAAACCGTACACATCCTCGAAGCTCACGAGCATCCCGGAGGCTTTGGTCACACCTTTACGATGGCCAAAAAATACACCTTTAATGCCCAATTCCACTACGTTTGGGACTGCGGCGAAGGACATACAGTCAATCGAGTTCTCAAAAAACTCGGTCTCGATCGAGATGTCACCTTTGAACGGTACGATCCGAATGGCTACGACCACATGAGAATGCCTGGGTATGCGCTGGATATTCCCTCGGAACCAGAGGAACTGATCCGCAGATTGTCGGCGCTGTTTCCCGAAGCCGGCGAGAGAATTCGCCAATTCGTCAACGAAGTCGAGAAAACCGGCGAGGGACTCAGAAAACTCGCTCCTCCCGTCAAACCAATTGAATTGCTCAAAAATTTCGGTGACGTATTCTGTGCCGTCCAACACCTCAACAGTACACTTCAGGACGTTTTCGACAAGTTCCAACTCCCGCAAGCCGCCCAAACCCTATTAGCCCTGCAATGGCCGGACTTTTTGCTGCCTCCAAATCAGCTTTCTTTCTATGCTTGGATTGCTTTATTTAGAGGCTATCAAGAAGGTGCATTTTACCCGACGCAGCATTTTGAAGATGTCATCAATTCTTTAGTTAAAGTCATTGAATCCAACGGGGGGAAAGTTCTACTAAACCATGAAGTCACGAATTTTAGGGTAACAAACAGAACAGTAACTGGTGTTGAAGCGATGGATTTGACCACCCATCAAACCCATGAATTCACGGGCGACACGGTGATTTGCAACCTTGACCCGAAAAGAGCGGCCAAGATGATTGGAGAGGAACTGTTCTCTAAAAAAGTGCGGCAGAAACTCAACTATGAGTATTCTGCATCTAACTACATGGTGTACTGCGTTGTCAAAGATATCGATCTCCGAGACTATGGATTTGGCAAGTGGAATACGTTTCATTCGGAACACCTGGATCTAAATGAAGCTTTTGCTCAAATGTATGAGCAAAATGATTTTTCTCGTCCGAGCTTTGCCATTACAACGCCAACTTTACTGACGGAAGCGCGGGGGGATTGTCCAGAAGATTGTCAAATTGTCGAATTTCTGACTGTTGCTAATTACAGCTATTTTAAACAGCTTTGGGATAGCGATCGCAAAGCTTACAGACAGAAGAAACAAGAGATTCTGGACTCGATTTTAGATGTAGTTGAAAAACACTATGTTCCGAATTTCCGCAAACACATGGTCTTTCATGTTACCGGAAGTCCGACGACTAACGAGCGCTTCTGTTGGTGTCCTAACGGTAATTCCTACGGTTCCAGCCTGACGCCGCGCAATATGGGGGTCGATCGACTAAATCATGAAACATCCCTCAACAATTTCTATTTCTGCAACGCCTCCTCGGGCTATCCAGGCTTTGCACCGACATTTTGGACGGGGGCGCTGCTTTATCAACGTTTATCCGGCGATGCGATTTTAGGCTAAGGAAAATTGGCAATTGGTTATTTTCCTGTTTCTCTCGTTCCTTGGCAAAGCCAAGGAATGAATTTCACTCTTGCTCTGCCTCATCTAAAAAATCTCTCGTTTCTGCTCTCATTATCTCGTTCCTGGGCTCTGCCAAGGAATGAATTTCTGGAGGCTCTGCCTCATCTTAAAAATGACGAGGCACAGCAAGACTGAAATGCGTTTCCAGGTAGAACCTGGAAACGAGAATTTCTTCCTTCTTCCTTCTTCCGACGGACATCGGACTGACATCCGTTACATCCGTTACATCCGTTACACAATCCGTTGCCGAACTTCCTTCTTCCTTCTTCCTTCTTCCTTCTTCCTTCTTCCTTCTATCAATCTAGGAGTGAACTATGAGAATTGCAATTGTTGGGGGCGGAGCGAGCGGTATGGCAGCAGCCTACTGGCTCGATAAACAGGGGCATCACGTCACTGTGTTGGAAAAGCAGCCGATTTTAGGCGGACACATTCGGACGCTTAACAAAAATGTTGCGCCAAATCAATCTGAGTGCAATGAAATATTAGAAAATGGGGTGCTAGAATTTCCCACTGTGTTTTACAATTTCGCGGCTTTTATGCAGGAGCTAGGCGTTGAATTAGAACCCGTGCAGATTGGTTCAGCGCTGTTTTTTAAAGATGGCACTCACTTTTTGTCTGCGGTTTCTATCCAAAAGAATTTCACCGGAATCCAACGCCTGATCGAGTATTTGCGACTTGATAGTCTCTACGCTCGTTCGGCTGCATTTATTTTAAAAATGCGGTTTGCTAAACAGCACGATTTCTACGATGTGCCGCTTTCGGAGTCTTTGAAAAGCTCGTGCGTCCGCAATTATTGGCTGAAGTTGCTGACAATGTACAGCTACTCGATACCGTTTGAATTGCTCGACAATTTTCCGGCAGAGTTAGCGATGCCTGTTCTACGCGAATATGCCTCGGTCAACTGGGTGAGGATTAAAGGCGGGGTGTATTCTTACATTGAAAAGATTTTGGAGCGATTTAAGGGCGATATACTGCTAAATGTGGAGATTGCCAATATTTTTAGAAGTGCGGATGCTGTAAAAATTGTGCTTTCTGATGGGGAAATCCAGGAATTTGATAAGGTGGTTTTTGCGATGCCACCAGACCAAGTGATGAGGCTGTTGTCCGATCCGACGGAGGCGGAAACGAAGCGGTTTTCGGCGTGGAAAGCCAATTATGCAACGACTGTGCTGCATTCGGATACATCAATGTACGATCGCTACGGTATCCGCAAGTTATCAGAATTTGATTTTTTCGAGACGGACAAGGGATGGGGATATAATGCGAGCTTGAATCAGCTTTGCGGCATCTCATCGCCACGAGAGTACAGTTTAGCTTTTCACCTGGAGGAGTCGATCGCCAAAAAAGACATTATTCACATTCAGAAACATCACACGCCGCTATATAATGTCGAGTCTTTTCGCTATCGAAATGAAGTTATCGAGACTAATGGCGAAAACAACACTTATCATGCAGGAGCTTATTTGGGTGATGGTTTGCACGAAGGAGCCATTACCTCTGCTTTGCGAGTCGCGAAATTAATTGGGTGAGCTTAATGGTCATGCTACAAACTCTCGCAAATATCAGTAAATTTCTTGCCGGTGCAACACTCTCACAAAAGTAATGATGTCTGCATCAAACAGTTAAACCAATGCGAGAGTCGTCCACTCGGATGCGAAATTAATTTTTGGCGTTCGTTGCCTAAGCTGCGACACCACGTGCTGCTGTTAAGTAGACATCATTGCTCAAAGATGGGGGCATTGTTGAGCCGGCTAACTGAGTACCCTCAAAGTTGGTTCCCGTGAATGTTGCCCCGCTCAAGTCGGCTTCGCTCAAGTCTGCATAGCACAGCCTAGCCCAATCAAGGTTTGCCTGCACCAAAGAAACTCCCACCAGATTTGCCCTGGTTAAATCTGCTCCCATCAACTTGACACCCCGCAACTGAGCCCCGGCGAGATTGGAGGCTAACAAGTTCGAGCCTTCCAAGTTTACCCCGTTCAGTTTGGCTTCGCTCAGGTTCACGCCATTGAGATCCGTCCTGCTCAGGTCGATGCCATTGATGTAAGCTTTGCTGAGATAGATGCCTGTTAGTTGAGCGCCAAAAAGCTTTGCACCGCTGAGTTTTGCCCCTCCGCAGTTGGCCCAGTTGAGGTTGGCTCCCGTGAGGTTTGCGCCCCGCAGGTTGATGAATTGCAGGTCGGCTGTACACAAATTGGCGTTCCAGAGGATGGCGAGCGCCAGGTTGCTACCTATGAGTTGGGCGCCACTCAACTTTGCCCTGGGCAGTTTTGCTTTGACGAGGAAAGCTCCGCTGAGATTGGCCTTCGTGAGATCTGCGTCCGCTAGTCTGGCTTGACCCATTTTGGCAAAACTCAGATTTGCCCTGTAAAGGTTTGCGTCGTTGAGTTCTGCTTTAGTGAGATGCGCCCGACTCAGGTTAGCTCCCGACAGGTTAGCCCTGGAAAAATTTACGCCAACCAACATAGCTCCGCTGAGGTTTGCTCCGCTGAGGTTTGCGCCAGCAAAGTCTCTGTTTCCATTTTCGTACTCTTTGAGCAGCTCGGTTACTTCCATACGGGTCAGATTCCTAATAGCAGAAATTTATCTAGAAATAAACACTCTTTATAGATATTTTATCTCAAATGGAGTGGAGGCGCTCGCACTTTCAAGAAAGCTGACAATTAACTTTATATTTATACATATATAGCAATCCTTGCAGGAGTCGTAAATTTTTACCCCTCCCCAACCCTCCCCGAACCCGCTCGCTCGGGAGCAAGAAATTCACAAATGATGCGAGGATTGCTATAGTTTGTGCTTTTTCCAGAGTCCCGACCTTTTTGAGGTCATAGTCTGAAACCCTTGATTTATCGTGGATCTCTAGTGTGCTTCGGCAAGCGTTGCGATCGTACTGAGATCCGTGAAACCGTGATTCTCAGTAGGTAAGCCATCAAACACTGTCCGAATTGTTAATCAATAGTTAAAATCAATATTCTTGTTGTCCACTCTGACTAACAGCTTTTTTAAACGGAGACTGCAAATTTGTTAGTTGTGTTTGCCTCAGGTGTCCCGAAGGCTGGCCTGGTCATAGCTCCATATTTTATCTACTGTCATTTTTCATAAAAATTAGAGGTGGAACAACAGCTTAATCAGCGAGAATTTTTTTCGGTTGTCTCGCAGCAGTTATACGATCGTGCTTTTCAATATTTCCTTAAGTCATCGGGGAGAAAAGTAATTTCAGACCTTGTACTTCTGAGGATTTTATCGATATGCCTAACGGTAGAGGGTATTCGTTCAAAACCTAGGAGATAATATACTGCAGATGATACAAAACTAACAGCAAGTAGTATCTGTATAGGATCACCCCCTCTACGGACAGTTAGGCAAATGTGTCAATCTATGTTATGCTGAGTCACAATTGAGGAAGGATTATGTCAAAAGAAAGAAAAAGCAACAAAGAAGTCAAAAAGCCAAAGAAACAACCTGATGGTGTTGCTAAGCCGAAGGATGACAAAAAAAATTATGGTAGCAGCGAGGGCCGCAAGTAGAGATAGCTGCCACTCTCAGCACTGTGATTAATTGTGTTTAAGTTTTAGTAGTATCAATTCTGAATAAATTACAATATCCTATTTTTGGATAATAGGAAAACAGGTTTATTATACCTAGGGTATATGCAGTCCTCAACCCAAAGTATAATGAAATCTGTTTTTCGCCATGAAAATAAAACATTCTGTCGCCGATCGAATTTAAGATCGGCTATTTAAACTTTGCTGAAAAAAAATATAGTTCGATCGCCCAAATCTATCACAGCGATATCTCAGTCACCGCAATATTACCCTCAAAACACACGTCAACATCAGTCCCCGCCGCCCGATCGCGCGATCCATATTCTCCGGCATAATAAAAGTATTCTCCCTCCATCCGGTACACCACGGGCAACGGCTGCGTCGAAGGCTGGCAAAACACAATTTCCGGTTCCGCACTTCCCGGCGCTAAATGCGGCAAATTCACATTCCAGAAACACCCCGACTTTGGTTCCCGATTCAGCAAATCCGCCAACACCCGCGATGTCCACCGAGTAGCGACATCCCAGTCAATTTCGAGCGGCCTTTTAATCCGGTGGGAAATTGCGATTCCCGGAATACCGTGCATGGCTGCTTCGCGCACAGCCGCAACCGTACCCGAAATGTACACGTCAACCCCCAAATTGCCGCCCGCGTTAATACCCGAAAGCACCAAATCCGGTTTCGCACAAACGTGATGAAGAGCAATACGCACGCAATCGGCCGGTGTTCCCCCTACAGCATATTCCACGGACGATCGCCGATCGACATGAATCGGACTGTGAGCCGTCACTTGATGCCCGCAGCCCGACAATTGCCCCTGCGGAGCCACCATAATTGTTTTGCCTTCTACAGCCTGCAAAAGTGCCTGAATGCCTGGAGCGTCGATGCCGTCGTCGTTGGTTAAAATTATCGTCATTATGTGTCGGTTTTATAGAACCGATTTGAGAGCGCAGAGGCTGGCAACCTTCTGGTAGTTCTAGCCCAAATTGGTTGTTGGTTGGTGGCGATCGTCAGTATGAGCATTGCCACACATTTATATCATGGCATTAATTGAACAGTTGCCCCAGAAATGTGGCGCGCCACATTTTAGCCCAGTCGCACCTTGATATGACAGCTAAAGCGACTTGTTACGCTTGCCCCAGTGCAGCATTCATGACATCAGTGTCGATGCAAACATCTAATCACATAATTTTTTCCTCGGCTCTCCCCGATGCTTGGTGTTAAAAGTAGCAGATGATACTAACTATCTGAGACTGAACGTTGAAACCCTCGATCGTGCTAAATTATTAGCTTACGTTATCACCATAAGTACGAGAGAGCCACACGGGAGAAGAAAATATATGATATAATTATAATTCACTATTTAAGTCGAGTTGATTTTCGCTGAATCGCTTACGGTGACTAATAACGCAAGTTTCTAGTTATAAACTGCGGTGTTGCTAATTGCCAGCTTGCTAATCAAGTTTTTTACTCGAATTAGCAGCCATTAGCCGCCTGTTTGAGATAACTAGCAACTTAAGTTAAGAGCAATTAGTGCAGGTGTCATTCATCTCAAATTTAACCCTATAAAAACTATGAACCAATCTGTAGAAAACGACGATAAGGTTGAAAAAAATAGTAGTTTCCCGCGATCAGTATTGTCAGTTAGTCGAGTAGAGTTTGGGCTAAGAGAAGATAACCCAGAGGCCAAGTATTGCCCGCTAAAACTGCTAGTTAAGGACGGAAAACAACTTCCGTCAGGATTGCAAGGTCACGTATTTATTATTTCAGCCACAGGCTCTGTTGACTCCAAATCTCGCGATGATAACAAAGATATTGTATTTCCTTCCAGTGATGGTTTCACGCCATTCTACAACGGCGACGGTATGGTTTATCGCTTTGATTTTGACAATCTTGAGGAAGGAGTATTTCTCACAACTAGAATTGCTAAAACCCCCTGTTACTATGCCGACGCCGCCACAAATAAATGCCAGCCTAACCTGAAATTTAAAAATCGCGGCATCATGCGAATGTCTGACCAGTTAGGGATTCGCAATCAGCTAAACACCGGATTTCTGCCCATGAAATTTCTTCAGGAAGACAACGAAAGACTGCTGATAACTTGGGATATAGGGCGTCCCTACGAAATTGATACAAAAACGCTGGAAGCAGTCACGCCCGTGGGTTGGGATCGAGATTGGAGAGCCTTTAATCCGCTATTAGCCAACCTTCCCTTACAACCGCCTTTTCCGTTTAAATTAGTTCAGACTTCAGCCCATCCTTGTTTTGACGAGAACACAGGGGAAATGTTTACTGTCAACAGCGGGCGATCGCTCTCTACTTTTATTGCTCAATTGCGTCCAGTCATCTATTGGGCATTCGGTTTGATTGACAGCATCAGAAATCCCTCCCAGCGACGATTTCAGAAAGTTCCCGCTCAAAAAAATTTTTTCCAAAGATTAGCAGCAGCCTTTAAAAAAACAATTCATTTATTATGGAGTCTGCTGCAAAGTTTTAATATATTTGCCAACTTTGTCTATGTGATTTCCTGGGATGGCCAAGAAAAAATTAATAAATGGCAGGTAACGCACCCCAATGGTTGCCCGATCGCAATTAAACAGAGTATGCACCAGATAGGATTGACTGAAGACTACGTGGTGCTGATGGACACTGCCTTTAAATTCTTACTAGAAGAAATACTTCCGGCGCCAAACGAGCCCAAATATGAAGAAATAGAAAAACGGCTGAGAAACTTAATCGATCGCCCGCAATTACCCGACAGTACCATCTACATTGTCCGCCGCACTGACCTGAAATCAGATGTCAAGAAAGTGGTAGCGCGACAGGTTGTCATTCCCCGGGAAACCACGCACTTTCTCACAGACTATAAAAATCCGAACGATCAAATCACGCTGCACTTAGCTCACGTATGCGCTTGGGATGTAGCTGAATGGATTCGCAAGATCGATTTCAGCAACTCAGACAACAATGGAGGCTTACCCCATATGTTTGGGATGACAGTAGGGCCATTAGATATTAGTCGCATGGGATGCTACGTACTCGATGCTAAGGATGCCAAACAAATCAAAGTTGCCAGAAGCGATTTGACAGGAGTTTATGCAGACAACCAGCCTAACAAATATTGCCAGGATACTCAGACCAACGGTAAAGAATATTGCAAATACACTTGGGGACCAGCACTTTATGCTTACCGTGAAAATCCGCCTTCTGGACACTTTGAAAATATATACTGGAGCTTTTTTGGATGCTGGGAAGATATTTTCACCGAAGAAGGACTCAAAATGTATCAAAACTATAAATATCGGGAAATACCAGCCGATGAAGTGCGCCATCTGACCAAAAAAGGCATCAAATCTAACTTGTTACGACTGCACATAGCAGATCTGGATACCCTTGAAGCAAATGAAAATCGGTTGCAGATTCAAGACTCATACGAATTTGACACAGGTTATTTCGGCAACTCGCCGCAATTTGTCCCCCGCGCGGGCGGAACAGGCGGCTCAACAGACGGCTATATTGTATGTGTAGTTTATAATGGTACAGATGAGCAACCTGACAACGGCAATGAAATCTGGATTTTCGACGCTGCGGATTTGAAGAGCGGCCCCCTATGCAAACTCTGGCATCCACAACTTAATTTTGGGATTTCCGTACACACGACTTGGTTGTCCAAGATTGGCAAACGGACGGCTAGTTATAATATTCCGGTGAAACAAGATTACGAATATTTAGTCAAACAGCAACCTCAAGAAATTCAGGAGTTCTTTAACGAGTGGGTATATCCGAAGCGAGAACCAAAAGACAGCGGTGACTGTAGCCTTAGTTAGCTCCGCAAGTCAGATTGCTAACTCAAAAGTGATCGCTGTTTCAACTGACTAGCAGTTGGCGCGATCGCTATATTGTATTTTATATATGATGGCACTGAGATCACTTCAAGATTAAGACACCTATGTTAGCAATTCGCGGATATAAAATTACTTCACAAATTTACCAAGGGTTTAATACTGTTATTTATCGAGGGATCAAAGAGTCAGACGGACAGCCAGCGATATTTAAAATCCTCAAAAACGAGTATCCTCATCTAGAAGAAATTACCCGTTTAAGACAGGAATATGAAGTTTCCAAAAACCTTAATATAGAGGGTATAGTTAAACCTTTAGAATTACAAGAATTGGGGAACCGCAAATTTATCCTAATTGTGGAAGATTTTGGCGGAATTGCTCTCTCAGATAGCGAAAAATTTAAGCAGCCACAAATACGAGATTTTCTAGCGATCGCGATTCAGCTAGCATCTACCCTCGCTCAGTTGCACGATCGTTGCATTATTCACAAAGATATCAAACCCCAAAACATCATCGTCAATTTTACCACAAATCAAGTAAAAATTACCGATTTTGGTATTGCCACCCGCCTGTCTAAAGAGAATCAATCCCTCAGCCACCCCAACTTATTAGAAGGAACTCTTGCCTATCTATCCCCAGAACAAACAGGTCGGATGAATCGAGCAATCGACTACCGAACGGATTTCTACTCTTTAGGCGTCACGTTTTATGAAATGCTAACAGGGAAACTGCCCTTTCCGACCACTGACGCCCTCGAATTAATTTACTCCCACATTGCCATTCAACCCGTACCACCAGCAAAAATTAACAGCCAGATTCCTCAAGCAATTTCAGAAATTGTGATGAAATTGATGGCTAAAACTGCTGAAGAACGCTATCAAAGTGCTGAAGGTTTGAAATTCGATCTAGAACAGTGTTTAACTCAATTAGAAACTACAGGGAAAATTGACAACTTTCAAATTGGTCAAGAAGATTTATCAAGTCAATTGCAAATTCCGCAGAAACTCTACGGTCGATTTGAACAAGTTCAGACACTCCTAGCCGCCTTCGACCGCATCAGTAATGGGACAGCGGAAATGATGCTAGTAGCTGGCTATTCAGGCATTGGGAAAACTGCTGTAGTTAATGAAGTTCACAAACCGATTGTCCGGCAGCATGGCTATTTCATTTCGGGTAAATTTGACCAATTTAAGCGCAACATTCCCTACGCTTCTCTGATAGAAGCTTTCTCGGATCTGATGCGCCAACTATTAACGGATAGTCCGCAACAGATAGAGAATTGGAAACAAAAACTCTTAAACGCATTAGGCCAGCAAGGCCGAATTATTACAGAAGTTATTCCCGAAGTTGAACTGATCGTTGGCGAACAGCCGCCCGTGCCAGAAGTGGGAGCAACTGAAGCTCAAAATCGATTTAATCGGGTGTTTGCCAGCTTTATTCAAGTTTTTACTCAACCAGAACACCCGCTGGTTATTTTTCTAGATGATTTGCAGTGGGCTGATTTATCGTCGCTCAAGTTAATTCAACTGCTAGTGACTAACCCCGACAGCCAATATCTACTGATGATTGGTGCTTATCGAGATAATGAAGTTAGTCCGACGCATCCTTTGATGCAAACTTTGAAAAATAATCAAGAAAATTCAGCTAACTTAACAACAATTACTCTCGCACCTTTGAGTAGTACAGATGTCAATCAAATAGTTGCCGACACTCTCAAGGAAAGCCAAAAATCCCAAAGTTTATCCGCTCTGCTATTTAATAAAACTCAAGGCAATCCTTTCTTTTTAAATCAACTGCTAAAATATATTTATGAAGAAAAGCTGTTAGCTTACAATTTTAATAGTCGCCAATGGGAGTGGGAAATAGATGAAATTCAAGCGATAGGAATTGCGGATTATAACGTTGTCGAGTTAATGGTAAAGCAGATTCAAAGGCTGCCGGAAGCAAGTCAAAAGATTTTGCAGTTAGCAGCTTGTATCGGCAGCAGATTTTATTTAGATGTTTTGGCGATCGTCAATGAAGAATCTCCTGTAGAAACGGCAAATCAACTGTGGTCTGCCCTAGAGGCAGGTTTGATTCTCCCCTTGAACGACGCCTACAAAATTCCGCTCTTTTTTGACCGCGAATTGGCACAGATGCACCTTGACGATATCGCCAGCCGTCAAACTGCATCTGTGCAAATTCCTTACAAGTTTTTGCACGATCGCGTACAGCAAGCAGCTTATTCTCTCATTGCCGAAGACCAAAAAAAATTAACTCACCTCAAAATTGGTCAACTGCTGCTGAAAAATACGACCCCATCTCAGCAAGAAGAAAACATTTTTGCGATCGTCAATCAACTGAATATCGGCAGCGAGTTCATCACCGAGCAGTCAGAAAAAAACCAACTCGCTGCCCTGAATCTCGCCGCAGGTCGGAAAGCTAAAGCAGCAACAGCCTCCGAAGCGGCTGCCAATTATTTTAATGCGGGCATGGAACTCCTGGCAGCTTCTAGCTGGCAAAGCAATTACGAACTCACGCTCAACCTCTATATAGAAGCTGTAGAAGCAGAATACTTGTGTACCAACTTCGAGAGAGCTGCTGCACTGGCAGAAATAGCGCTGCAACAGGCAACAACCCTGCTCGAAAAGGTGAAAGTTTACGAGCTAAAAGTTGAATTTTATATCGCTCAAAACCAGCTATCCAAAGCCCTTGAAACCGGACTGCAAGCGGTAGAGATGCTCGGAGTTTCCCTAGCTCCTCTGCCCAGCGAGGGCAGCAGTTCCGTGCAGATGCCGAGATTAGAAGAGTTAGAAAACCTTCCCGAAATGACCGATCCCTATTTGCTAGCAGCTCTGCGAATCTTGATAACGGCAACGGCAGCTGCTTCGATCTCAGCGCCTTCAACCTTTGTTCAGATCGTTTTAACGAAGGTCAATCTTTGTGTGGAACGGGGTTATTCAGCTCTGGCAGCGATCGCTTACGCAAATTACGGCATAATTTTGTGCGGGCCGATGGCAGACTTGGAGGCGGGATATTACTGCGGGCAGTGGGCGATTAAACTCCTAGATATTTTTCCTGACAACAAACTCAAATGTCGAGTTTATGCGCCATTTTACGGTTTGATATCCCATTGGAAAGAGCAGGCTAAGGAAAGTATTGCACCGTTAGAAGAGGCGATTCAAGCTGGTTTGGAAACGGGAGATTACCAATATGCAGGCTATTGCGTACTCCACTATTGTACCAACCTATTCTTGAGCGGCAAACGCTTAGAAATTGTCGATGTAAACATTAGCGACTATATCAAACTTTTAAATAAAATCAAACAGGAATTTCCGCTCAATTTCATTAAGGTATGGCATCAACTGACCTTAAATTTGCAAGGATTATCATCAGATAAAATGCTGCTGCAAGGCAAAAGTTTTGATGAAGCAGCGATGCTGGTATATTTGCAGGAAACGAAAAATGCAACAACGCTGTTATTAGTTTACCAGGCCAAAGCCTTTCTCTGTTATTTATTTAAAGATTATTCCCAGGCTCTTGCCTGCATTTTGGCAGCTCACGAACACCTCAGAGGCGATAGCGGCATGATGACGTTTCCCGCTCACTACTTCTATTATTCGCTGATCCTGCTCGCTAATTACAACAGCGCTGCGCCGAGGGAGCAACAGCAATATCTGGAATTGGTAGAATCTCATCAGGAAAAAATGAAATGCTGGGCGCAAGACGCGCCGATGAACTATCAGCACAAGTACGACCTGATCGAGGCAGAAAAAGCGCGGATTTTGGGGCAAAATGAGCAAGCAATTAACTTGTACGAAAGAGCGATATCGGGAGCGATAGACTACGAACGCATGGAAGATGAAGCTATTGCTAAAGAACTGGCTGGAGAATTTCATTTTGCTTGCGATCGCGAACATATGAGTCGGTTCTATCTGAACGAATCCTACTACGCTTATATTCGCTGGGGAGCTACGGCAAAAGCCCAAGATTTAGAGTCAAGGTATCCAAAAATATTTGGGAGAATAACAGCTCAAAAAAATCTCGGTCTTGATTTTAATACCACGACATTAACAACAGGAGGTAGCTTGGAAGGATTAGAGCTACTTTCTGTGCTTAAATTTTCCAAAATCATCTCTGGGGAAATTGTTTTAAGCGAACTGATTTTACAATTTATGAAAATTGCGCTCAATAATGCTGGCGCTCAAAAAGGATTTCTGATTTTGAATCAGTCAGAAGGTTTTGCGATCGCAGCCGCTGGGGAAGTTGAGGACAGCGATATTAATGTCTTGTTATCTCCCCAGATTGAACTAGAGCAAGTTGTTCCCTTAAGCGTTATTTATTATGTGGAAAAGACTCTCAAAACTGTCGTTTTAAATAATGCTAAGGCTGAAGGAGCTTTTAGAACAGACCCTTATATTAGGACGCATCAACCCAAGTCAGTCTTATGTATTCCCATCATCAATCAAGGCAAAATGATGGGTTTACTTTACTTTGAAAATAATTTGGCAACTAGCGCTTTCACTCCGACGCGGCTGGAAGTTTTAAAACTGATCTCTTCTCAAGCAGCAATCTCGCTAGAAAATGCCTTACTTTACCACACGCAGGAACAAAAAGTAGAAGAGCGCACTGCCCAACTCGCCCAAGCAAACCAGGAAATTAGCGCCCTCAACAACAAACTTAAAGCCGAAAACATCCGCCTCAGTGCTGAGTTGGAAGTCACCAAACGACTGCAACAAATGATCTTGCCCAAACAATCAGAACTTGATAAAATTAAAGGATTAGAAATAGCTGGATATATGCAACCTGCCGATGAAGTTGGCGGCGACTACTACGACGTGCTAACCCAAAATGATAAGGTAAAAATTAGCATCGGCGATGTTACGGGACATGGTTTAGAAAGTGGCGTATTAATGATTATGGCGCAAACCGCCGTCCGCACTCTCCAACAAATGAACGAAACCGATCCGGTGAAGTTTCTTGATGTGTTAAACCGCACCCTTTATGCCAATATCGAGCGCATCGACTCGTCTAAAAACATGACCTTGGCTTTGTTAGATTATCAAGATAGTAACTTTACCATCAGCGGTCAACATGAAGAAATAATTGTAGTCCGTACTGATGGTAATATCGAACGGATCGATACAATGGAACTCGGCTTTCCTGTGGGATTAGAGGAAGATATTGCTGATTTTGTTTCCCAAGTTCAAGTGCATCTTAATCCAGGGGATGTAGTAGTGCTTTACACAGATGGAATTACCGAAGCTGTAAATATAAATAAAGTGTATTACGGCATAGAAAGATTGTGCCAAGTCGCCAAAGAAAATCGCCACAAAACGGCTGAAGAAATTCGAGAAGCAGTAATTGATCATCTGCGGCAACATATTGACAAACATAAAGTTTTTGACGACATTACGTTGGTAGTTCTAAAACAGAAATAACGCAAGTTTGGAATTGGGAATTGGGAATTGGTAATTGGTAATTGGTAATTGGTAATTGGTAATTGGTCATATCAAGTCCGGTTGCACCGGACTTGTATAGTGGGGGTGTAGTCGATCGAGACGAAGAGGCTCGCTGCATTGCCTTCCTTGGACGCGACTTCTCCAAAGTCATAAATTGGGCGATCGCCCAATTTACCGCAAACATTCACCTAAAATCCAACATTCCTCAAACACATCAACCAACTTGTGGTAAAGTTTTGTGTCGATCGCCCGTTAGCGGAGCCCTCGAAGAGGATCGGCTAAATATCAACACAAGTTCAGTTAAACGCGCTTACAGCAATGTTTTTGCCAATTTTCCCCCTCGCTCAAACAATCGCCGCACCTCCCACCCAACAGCAACTGCTGATCCAGCCAGAAGTCCCCCTACCCGAAAACGAACTGGATTTACCGCCACAGCCCAGCAGCAGCTTGCTAAAAACGGTAACTGTGCCCCAGCAAGTGCGCGTTTTACCGGGACAACTCGACAACATCCCGGTTTTCAACAGCAACAGCCCCGAAGTTGTGCAAACCGAAGGCATTTTGCTATCCACATTTGGGCCCGAAGGAAAACAAGTACCTTCTGCACACTTAAACTTTCCTTTCAAAGGCCGATTTGACATCTTCGCCCACCACATCGCCAAAGCTAAAAATCGCGAAGAAACTCGCACCTTATTTCAAGGAATAATTGTCCACAATCCTAACTCCGAACCTGTTACTTTAAATGTCTTGCAAGGAGCGACTTATTTAACTCGCCCGGATGCTTTGTTTATCGATTTACCGTCGTATTTAGAGAATCGATTTGGCACTGTGTTTGCGGGGCCTGGAAGCCGCATCACGAGCGATGTGCTGCGGGGATACAGACAAGCCATTTTGCCGGCTGCGATCGAGATTCCGGCGAATGAGAGCCGAATGCTGATGAATTTGCCGATACCTGTGGGGAATGTGACGCCTTCTTCCAATGGTCGATCGACCTTGATGCGAATGTCGAGCAGCAATTCGGTTTATGTAGCATCATTAGCCATGTTTGCTCCTAAAAGTCAAGGAGGAGTCGAGCAATATCCCACATTAGAACAGTGGGAAAATATTTTAAATACCAAAGGTTTAGCGGGGCCGAGAGATTTAGCACCAACTCCGAGAGGCGAAAATCCGGTGCAAAAAATTTATGGCCGCGTGGCAGGAGTAGCTGAAGGTTCCCAGTGGCAAGCTAAAATTACGGACAATTCGAGAACGGATTATTTAACTATTCCCAAGCGCGGCGAGTCATTTTCTTATGCTTTGAGCACTACTGATACGGGTACTTTTGGAACTGGTCAAGTTCAAAGCGCTAAAATGTTAGCTCGCTATCCCGATACTGCTTATTTTGCTCACGGTAATTACGGGATTCAATACAACTTAACTTTTCCGCTTTACAACCAATCTCGTGAATCCCAATCTGTTAGCATTAAATTGCAAACACCGATTAAAGCAAATACAGAATCGGGGGGATTGATGTTTTACGATCCTCCCGAAAATCGGATATTTTTCCGAGGTACGGTGCGGGTGATGTTTAATGATGATACGGGCAAGACTTTGACGCGCTACATTCACATTGTGCAGCGCAGGGGACAGCAGGGGGAACCTTTGGTGAATGTGAATATGAAGCCGGGGGAACGCCGTTTGGTGCAGGTGGATTTCTTGTATCCGCCGGATGCGACGCCGCCGCAAGTTTTGACTGTGCGATCGAGTAATTAGTTGGTGGTTAATGGTTGAGTGTTAACGGTTGACTGTTAACCTTTGGGTTTTTGTTTTAATGAGTTAAGATAGGCATTAAGTTTTGGTGAAAGTTCATTTAATAACGGATGCAGTCGATCGCTCTGTTCTTGAGTCAAAAGATTGCGATATCCGTCAAGTCTCAACCAATGTCTTGCTTCGTTTAATGAACCCAAGAGCAATTTTCACAAAACGCTGATTATCTCTTGATAGCTATAGCGTCCATGTCCCTCTGCAAGATTAAAACCAACACTATCAGCCGATCGCATTATTTGTTTTGTTTACCCATCGTATCCTTAGCAAAGTCGTCCCACTTTTTAAGAAAAAACCATATTTAGTTTGATATTTTTTCTGCTAAGTGATAAACTCTTAGCTGTTGGAAGCTTCCCAGATGAGCTCCTTTGAATAGTTGATTGCCAAACATTGACAGTCAACTGTCAACAGTCAACTGTCAACAGTCAACTGTCAACAGTTAACTAATTAAAGCGTCAAAGACTGAGGATTTGTCTCAATCAATTTCGCTAAATCTTGCAAGAAAGACGCCGCATCAGCACCGTAAATAATCCGGTGATCGCAAGTAATATTCACCTGCATTTGCCGCTTCACTCCCATCAAACCATCTTCATTAGCCACTACTTGTGGCCGCGAAGAGCCGATCGCCAAAATCGAGCCTTGATTCGGCGGTAAAATCGCGTCAAACTTATCTACTCCAAACATTCCCAAATTGGAAAGAGTAAAAGTTCCCGTGCTGTATTCATCAGGCTTCAACTGCTTGGTGCGGGCGCGATCGACTAAATCCTTCCAAGTGCGCGAGAGCGAATAAATATCGAGGCGATCGGCATTTTGCAGCACCGGCGTAATCAAACCGCCGCCGTCCATCGCCACAGCTACCGCCACATTAATATCAGCGCGGTATTGAATCGCCGACTCCACATAAGAAGCATTCAGCAGAGGATGTTTTTGTAAAGTTACTGCTACAGCCTTCGCCAGCATAGCCGTCATCGTGACGCCCTTCGACTTAATTTGTTTGTAGAGTTTGTCCAGATTATCAGTAGTAATTGTGTAACCGACGCGGAAAGACGGCACGCTCAAACTTGCTTCCATATTCCGCACCACCGCATTTTGCAGCGCGTTCATCGGTACTGTTTGACCAGAAAGTGCCACCGCCGGGACTGCTGCGGGGGCGGGTTTGGCTGCTGCGGGGGCGGGCGCTGCAGGTGCTGCGGGTGCCGGTGCGGGTGCTGCGGGGACTGTTACGGGTTGCTGAACCGGAGCGGGTTGGGCTTTGCCGGCTGCTGCTTCCACATCCTCTGCGACAATGCGACCGTTGGGCCCGCTGCCTTTGATAGAATTCAAATCTACTTTAAATTCTTTGGCTAACTTGCGAGCGCGGGGAGAAACGACGCTGCGGCCGTTTTGGCGACTGACATTTTGCTGCAAACCTACTGATGTTGTAGGTGCGCTGGCAGGAGCGGGGCTGGGAGCGGGGGCTGCTGCTGCGCTTGGGGCGCCGGCTCCTTGCTGCTGAGCTGTGGCGATTTCGGCTTCCGTTTCTGCTACTAGGGCGATTGCTGCTCCCACCGGAGCAACTTCGCCTGCAGGTACGATAATTATTGCTAAATAGCCTTCGTAGAAAGACTCCACGTCCATGTCGGCTTTGTCGGATTCAACGACTACCACCGTTTCGCCTTTTTCTACTTTGTCTCCGGCGGATTTGACCCAGGAAACAATTTTGCCCTCTGTCATTGTCGAACTCAGGGCTGGCATGAAAACTTCGCGAATCATCTGTAAAAAGTCCTTGTGTGTTGGTAATAGGTAATCTGTATTTGGCAATTGATCATTGGCGATCGGCCACGGGCAATACTTATTATTATGCCAGTCTCTCGCATTCTTGATGTGTGACTGTTGACTCACAATCAATTGCCAATTACCGATCGCCAATTACCACTTACCAATTTCTAAATATCACCTCGAATTTCTTCGACTATGCCGTCTCGGAGGAGAATTTCTACTTGCATTTTTTGAATCAAGTTTTCTCCCAGCCCGACAGTGAATGTGCCGTCAATTTGACCTTGACTCACTTCTTGTTCCAGGTCTAGCACCTGCACTTGCTGAAGCTGTTGCAGGTTTTGGTTTTTCTGTTCTAGCAGTTCGCTTTTTCTTTGATTCACCTGCACTTGAATGTTTTCTATTTGCTGCATTACTTGCGGGCCTGGGGGCTGCAGATTTTGCTTTTGGATTTCTGAAACCATCCGCTGCCCTTGCATTTCGAGCTGTTGTAGCTGAGAGTCTATTTGGTTGATTTGGGCTTGGAGTTGCTGTTGAGCTTCTTCTTTCCAGCGGGGAGTAACGACGACTTTAACGTTAATCGATCGCTTCAAGAGTAATTGTGGTTCCATAAAGTTGTTGCTTGTCAATTAGGAATTAGGCATTAGTCATTAGTTGGTAAACATGAACTAATGGCCCAGGACTGAGGACTCGGACTCGGGACTCGGGTGTTGGGATAATTTTTTCTTTTCCATTCCCCAAGTCCTGCGAATATTTCAAAACATCCCGTCAATCATATCGCGGTAGTGTTGCGTCACAACCGGGCGCTTAATTTTAAGGGTCTGGGTCAACATTCCATTTTCCATCGAAAATGGCTCCTGAATCAACCGGAACGGGCCGATGCGATCGTCCGCGCGGTATCCAGGGCGATTTTGCACCTCTCGGTTCAATTCTTTGCGGAATAAATCTTGAATGGTCTTGCTATTCCAGTCAATTTCGTGTAAGGGGGGATTCTGAGTTTCTGCCCATTTCTGCACAGCTTCTGCATTGGGGACAATTAAGGCGCCGACGGATCTCTGGTCTTGACCTACTAGCATAATTTGGTCGATGTAGGGGCTGCGGAGGCAGGCGTCTTCTATGGGCTGGGGTTCGATGTTTTCGCCGTTGCTGAGGACGATCGTATCTTTGGCCCGCCCGGTCAAGATTAAGTCGTTTCCCGGTGTCAGCCAGCCCAAGTCGCCGGTGTCGAACCAGCCTTCGGGGTCTATGGCTTTGGCAGTCGCTTGGGGATTGAGATAGTAGCCCTGCATAATTTGCGGCCCCCGCGCCAATACTAAACCGCGCTGGCCTGTTGGCAGTTGCTGTCTGGTTTCTGGGTCTACTATTTTAATTTCCGTATGGGCTAGAGGCTGTCCAGCGGAACCTTTAAGATTGTGCCAAGGGCGGCGGACGGTTAAAACCGGGGACGTTTCGGTTAAACCATATCCCACTAATAAACCGATATTCGCTATTTCAAAGAAATTGTCTATATGCGCGGCCAAAGAACCGCCGCCGCTAATCGCCCATTTTAAGCGTCCCCCTGTAGCTTCCCTGACTTTTTGGTAAACCAGTTTTTCGGCGAGGGCGTGCACGGGCGACAACAGAATGCTTTTGGTCCGGGCGATTAGTTTTTCAGTAGCAGAAGCAGGTTTTAAATTGAGAGTTAATCCTTGAAAAATGCGGCGGGTCTCGATGTATTGCTGGCTGGCAGATAACAGGAAATCCACCAATTTTTGTTTGTTAGGTGGCTGTTCCCGAAATTGCTTTTGTACGGCCTCATAAATCGATTCCCAGATGCGCGGAACGCTGACCATGTACTGGGGTTTGTAAGTTTTAAAGTCTTGTTTGAAATAGCGAATATTGGTGTAAATTTGCGTGCATCCTTGGGAAAGCAGGAAGTATTCGACGCTGCGTTCGTAGGCGTGCCAACTGGGCAGAATGCTGAGGGCAGATTCGCCGGCTTCGGGCTGGAGAACTGTGCCCAAGGTCGTGAGTTGGTGCAGCAGGTTGCCGTGAGTCAGCATGACGCCTTTGGGTTTGCCGGTGGTGCCGCTGGTGTAGAGGAGGGTGGCGAGGGTTTGAGGCTTGTGGTTGGTGGGTTTGAGGGGGCGGTTTGCCCCTGTGGTCATGACTTGGGAAAATTTGACTGTGCTTAGGGTTTGGCTGGTTTCCGGTTCTTCGTCGGAGAGGAGGACGATGAGTTGGATGGGCAAATCCGGGAGGCGGTGTTGCAGTTTTTTGAGTAATGCCCGGTTTTCGACTACCAAGGCGGTGCTGCCGCTGTCTTGGATGATGTACAAAAGTTCTTCGGGGTCGGCGGTGGCGCCTCGAACGGCGTTGGCTGCCCCGGCCATCATGATACCTTGGTCGGCTATCAGCCAGCGGGGGCTGTTGTCGGCGAAGAGGGCGACGCGGGGAGGGATGGGTTCTCCTGGATTTGGTTCGATGCCGAGGGCTTGGAGGCCTGCGGCGAATTGCTGGATTTGCTGGTAGAGGTCGGTGTAGGTGAGTTTGATTTCTGGCTGGCTGTGGGGGTCGTGGAGGGCGACGGTTTGACCGAATTTTTGTTTGACGATCGCCCAAAATTCGGGTATCGATTGAATGGAACTGTAATCGATCAGGCGGCTGAGGTTAGCGCGATCGCGATCGGTCATTTGAGACGATGTGTAAGATGCTGGGCTGTTCATAGGGTATTTTCCTGAGTTTTCGGAGATAAAATTATTGGAGATTTTAGTTTAATATCACAGTTATTTTAGAACTTTGTGGCAGTATCGTGACAGTTTGTAAACTTGCCATTGTCTATTTAGAAAATTAGGGATACAAAATGATGAAAATTATAGTTGCACAGAAACAGATGAATTTACCAAGGTTGATAGTAGTTGCTTTGAGTGCGATCGTCCTAGCATCATGTGGAAATCTACTTGCCGCCGAAGTTGCACAGACGCAACCAGAAGATAGTAGACGAACATTTGCGGATTGGTGCCGCCAAAAAGCTGATTTGAGTCCTCAAACCAAACATACTGTTGACGTGTTGTTGGAGCAAGCAGAGACTAATGATTGCGATGCAGCCGATCGGAAACTTTCGAGTCTCACGGAACTCATCCTCAGCGACAATAAGATCAGCGATATCAAGCCGCTAGCATCCTTGACTAACCTGACTGGGCTCCTCCTCAGCGCCAATAAAATCGGCGACATCAAACCGCTAGCATCCTTGACTAACCTGACGACGCTCATCCTCTACGACAATAAGATCAGCGATATCAAACCGCTAGCATCCTTGACTAACCTGAGTTCGCTCAACCTCAGCGGCAATGTGATCGGCGACATCACACCGCTAGCATCCTTGACTAACCTAAGTTCGCTCAACCTCAGCGGCAATGTGATCGGCGACATCACACCGCTAGCATCCTTGACTAACCTGGGTTGGCTCGACCTCAGCGGCAATGTGATCGGCGACATTAAACCGCTAGTATCCTTCACTCACCTAAGTTCGCTCGACCTCAGCCACAATGTGATCGGCGACATCACACCGCTAGCATCCTTGACTAACCTGATAGCGCTCTCCCTCACCGGCAATAAAATCGGGGACATCAAACCGCTAGCATCCTTGACTAACCTGAGTGAGCTCTCCCTCGACGGCAATGTGATCGGCGATATCAAACCGCTAGCATCCTTGACTAAACTGACTGTGCTCCGCCTCATCGACAATCCGATCGCGCTCAAAACCTGCCCGCTCAAGCCAGAGTCTATCTGTGAGTGGTAAATCTGAAATTAAATGCTCAAACTTTTAGGAATTTGGTTACTTTTTCAAACGCGATCGATAATCCCCTCCCACAGTGCGGCAATAGGATGTAATTTACCTTCTTTAACTTGCTGCATAGAGTTGCGAAGGCTCGCTAGTATGAGTTCTGTCGGTTCGTCATCGGGAGCGGCAGGCGGGGTGACGATATTGCGATCGATTAATATTTGGTAGAAATCGTCCGCTGAAATTTTAGCCAGTTGAGCGGCTTTATCTAAACTGAGGCTGTGTTGCTGATAAAGTCCGATCGCCAATTCTATCCGTACCTCGGCTTCTGTCAGGGGGAGATTGTCGGGAAGGTCGATCGTAATTTGCATGATTTATACTACCTTTTAATTTGGATAGTCTCTGAAGTGCGATCGTTTAATTTGGCAATTCGGGTTTGATTTTGTTAACAGGACTTACCCACAGACACTATCTGTAGGGCGAAGCACACCGCACCTTATCCCCACAAATAGTGTAAAAATTGCTCCCTTGCATAAGTCCTATTTAAGCGACCTTGCGCGGTGCATCCACCATCGGTGCTGTGCCAAACAAATGTCTGAGATAACTGCGACTGAGTTCGCGGTTCCAGCGCCGCAGCCGCACCATCACTCGCGTGAATGTAAAAGTCAATTCCAACACCAAAGAAATCTGTTTGAGACTGAGTGAAGTATTAAACACATCATTGCCGTGCGTGCGTTCAATCTGATGGTGTTTCAGCAAAGCAATCAGGTTTTTGGTAGAGCCTTTTAGTTGATTGAAATAACTCTGGGAGAATACCCAACGGCTGAAACCCCAAAACTTAGCCAAATGATTGATTTCATCCTGTAAAGGCTGGGAAATTGCCTGTTGCAACGCTCCTGTTGAGTGTACCATCAACCATAAATAAACAGAAGTAGCTCCCCACTCGGTACTCAGGCGACTAATCACGTGTTTGTAGGTATCTTGCCAAGCGTCACCTGTGGATTGACAGCCATTCACAGAATTGGGTTTAACTTGCAGTTTTTCTGCTGTAAGTTGCTGGTAAATTTTCCTAAATGTCGGGCAATGTTGGCGTTCTTCTTTTTCCCAGACACCTATCTCTAGAATGTTGCCGTTATCATCAAACATTCCTCCCATAAAGCGCGCCATTTGCGGGTAAATATGCTGTAAGTAGCACCAACTTTCTCTACCGTAGCTGCGGATGGGAGCTTCAATTTCTGCCGCACTTGCCAAAATTTGTAAAAATATTTCTGGCTTGACACCAATAATTTGGTCGCGATTGATTCCTTGCCAATCTATGGGCTCCCAAGGGCGGGGATGCGGGGCAGAAAATTGCTGGGGCAGATCGGAAAGTCGATCGCTCAAAACTTCCAATGACATATAATGGTCGATGAGCGAGTTAATCCTGGCCCGACTTTGCAAGTAGCGAGGGTTTTGATACTGATTCCCAGCCAAATCAATTGTATACAGCTTACCAGTAGCTTTCATGCTTTCTGCCTGTTCGTAACTTTTACAGCTATTCTGCAAAAGGCATTTGGGAAGTCGCAATGAGTAACCTGCAGGCTGCTCAATTACTACGAGTTGGTTGGAGTTAGCCGAACTCAGGTGAAGCTGCATGAAGTAGGGTGAACTAAACAACAGATGATAGCCGTAATGTGCGCCGAAGAGTAGCCTTCCTCCCATCAATTATCTGCGTTTATCTGCGTTCATCTGCCTACATCTGCGGTTAAAAACCGACATAATTTTGCCGCCACCAAGCGCGCACAAACTTAATCTCCTCAAAGGTATAACGTTCTTCCAAGAAATCATAAATTGCTCTCAGTTTCTCATCCCCCATAACTTCAATAGCGTACACTATCGCTTGCTGGCGTTCCGATTCTACCAATAAATTTATATCAACTTCCCTGCCCATTTCCATCAATTCTATCAGATGCCCAGAAATAGTATTAGGGCTCATGCCCCGCGCATTAGCTATTCCTTGAACTGTCAAACCTTGTCGGTATAATTCCCAGGTTTGCATCTGCGAATAAGACGCAACGTTAGCAAGATTGGGAAGATTAGCGACATCAGAAGATGCAGCACCACTTGGCAATCCTTGTTCTTGGCAAAAAGTGCGAATTGCCTCCAAAAAAACTTTACCGTACTTATCTCGCTTGTTGCTACCCACGCCGTAAACCTCCTCGAATTCGGTGAGAGTTTGCGGGCGTTTTTCTGCCATGTCTCGCAAGCTTTTATCGGCAAAAACTACGTAAGGTGGCACAAATTGTTCGTCGGCAATTTGCTTGCGTAGCGTCCGCAGTATGGTAAATAAAGCTTCTACTTCTACTGCCAAAGACCGTACTTTCGCCTGTACTTCCCGCTGCGGTTCAATGGCGATTTCAACTGTGCGCTGACGTTTCATAATTTCCCAACTTTTTTCATTCAGTTTCAAAATGGGAAATCCGTCGGTTTTTTCGTCTAAAAAACCTTGGTTTAACAGCGAACGACTCAATTTTTTCCACTCGTCGGCACTTCTATCTTTGCCAATTCCGTAAGTAGAAAGTTGGTTGTGCTGGTATTGCAATATTTTTTGATTTTTTGAACCGCGCAGCACGTCAATAATGTGATTCATGCCGAATTTTTCTTGGCATCGGGCGACGCAAGAAAGAAATTTCATTGCCTCAATCGTCCAATCTTCTACGGGTTTTTGGTTGCAACAGTTATCGCAAGTACCGCAGTTTCCGGGGAATGAATCGCCAAAATAACTTAACTGGATTGTGCGACGGCATTCAGTGGATTCTGCATAGTTGATTACTCGACGCAACTGTTGGCGGGCAATTCGTTGTTCTTGTGGATCAGGTTTTTGCTCGATGATGTAGTCGATCATTTTGACATCGCCGTAGCCGAAAAATAAGCTGCAATGGGCGGGTTCGTTGTCTCGGCCTGCGCGGCCTGATTCTTGATAGTATCCTTCGAGATTCTTGGGTAAGTCGTAGTGAATTACAAACCGCACGTCTGGTTTGTTAATGCCCATACCGAAGGCTATTGTGGCTACCATTACTTGCACGTCGTCGCGAATGAAGCGGGTTTGATTGGTGGCGCGATCGACATCGTTCATGCCGGCGTGGTAGGGTAAGGCTTGGATGCCACTTTGTTGCAATTTATAGGCAACTTCGTCAACTTTTTTGCGGCTGAGGCAATAGATAATTCCCGAACCGCCTTTTTTTTGGATAATTTGCAAAACTTCGGCAAAACTGTGCTTGGTTTTGGGGCGGACTTCGTAGTATAAATTGGGGCGGTTGAAGCTGGCGACGTGGATGTAGGGATTTCGCAGAGTTAGCTGCTGGATAATGTCTTGGCGGACGCGCTCGGTGGCGGTGGCGGTTAGTCCCATAATGGGAATGTCGGGATATCGATCGCGCACTCGTTGCATTTGCCTGTATTCTGGTCGAAAGTCGTGCCCCCATTCCGAAACGCAGTGGGCTTCGTCGATCGCAAATGCCGAAATTCCTAACTTATTTGCTACTATATCTAAAAACGGTAAAAATCTCTCACCCAGCAAGCGTTCGGGTGCAACATAAAGCAATTTAATCTTACCTTCGAGAATCGCAGTTTCGCGCGATCGGGTTTCCTGACTGCTCAAAGTGCTGTTGAGAAAAGTCGCCCCAATTCCATTATCCTGCAAAGCTTCCACCTGGTCTTGCATCAGAGCAATTAACGGCGAAACAACCACTGTCAATCCCGGTTTCAACAGTGCCGGTAATTGAAAACACAAAGACTTGCCACCGCCCGTCGGCATGACAATCATCATATCCCGTTTTTGTAAAGCAGCTTCGACAATTTCCTGCTGCCCCGGGCGGAAAGAGTCATAGCCAAAAAAATGTTTGAGTGCTTGTTCCAGGGGCAGCGGCACAGAAGATATTGGCGGATTAGACGCTGACATTTGCAGTAGTTGGTTGTTGGCTTCTAAACTATTCTATGCCTTTTGAGCACAAATACAGTTACAATAATTGAGAATCTCAATTTAAGCAGAAAAACTGATGCCGAAAGCAATTTGGAATGGTGCCGTTTTGGCCGAGAGCGACAAGTGCGAAATTGTAGACAACAACTATTATTTCCCCGCCGATGCCATCAACCGCGAGTATTTCAAGGACAGCAGCACTCACACTACTTGCGGTTGGAAAGGTGTTGCTAGTTACTACAGTGTCGAAGTCGGCGGACAAGTTAATAAAGATGCTGCTTGGTACTATCCTACTCCGAAAGATGCTGCTAAAAATATTGCCGGATATATTGCTTTTTGGAAAGGAGTTAAGGTAGAGGCTTAAAGCAGTTTAGAACTAAAAAAAGGGGGCGGGTTGTGGGCGAATTTAGCGCTTAACCTGCCCCTTAAAATTTTAATCTTTTTCCCAAACGGCGACAGCTTCCGAACCCAAACCACGGCGAACAACAATCGGTTCGCTTTGTGTCAAATCAAGAATGGTAGAAACTTGATATCCCGGATCGGAACCGTCATCGACAATGACATCCACTAGCTTTGAAAAACAGTCAAACAGCTCAGCTTTGCCAAAGCTTTCTGCTTTAGATGCAGCGACTGGTGCTGCACCTTCATCATCCGTGGTAATGTGAGCGGATGTTGAAATAATTGGATTTCCCAAAGCTTCCAACAGTGTAAAACAAAGCCGCTGGTCGGGAACGCGAATTCCAGTGGTTTTCCGTTTTGGGTTCATTACCAACCGTGGCACTAACTTGGTAGCTGGTAGCAGAAATGTATAAGGCCCCGGTATTAACCGCTTGATAATTCTGTATGCTTCATCGCTGACTGCCGCATAGTCGGTGATATTTGACAGAGAGGAACACAAGAACGTTAAAGGCTTATCATTGGATAGTTGCTTGATCTGCCTGACTCGTTCTACTGCAGGCTTGGAGTTGATATCGCAGCCGATCGCGTAAACTGTATCAGTCGGATAAAGCATCACGGCCCCATCTTTTAGAGCTTTTGTAATCTTCTCGATCCGGTCTCTTTGGGGTGCAACTGGATGCACTTCATAAATAGTTGCCATGTTAAGATATTGCAGGCTAAGTGGGCGATCGAAATATCCAGTGAAACAATCAATGTTGAAAATTAATTGTTAACAATGAATAAAATAGCTTATTTTGACTGTCCAACTGGCATTGCTGGCGATATGTGCATCGGAGCTCTCATCCACGCTGGCGTTCCTTTAGACTACCTAATCGAAAAACTCAATTTGCTCGGCATTTCGACAGAGTACCAGTTGCGGACGGAATTAGTCCACCGGAATACTCAACAAGCAACTAAATTTTATGTAGATTTAGCTGCGGATTTGTGGTTAAAACCCAAAAATTCCGCTACCGAACTCGATCCCTCGGAAACGGAATCTTCGACTTTTGACGCCCGCCACCACCATCATCACGGGGAAGAACATTCTCACCATCACGGCGAACCAGATGCCGAAATTAGCCACACTCATCACCGCCACTTGCCACAAATTGAGCAAATCATCGTCTCTGCAAAATTGCCTCCGCGCGTGGAAGCTTGGAGTTTGGCCGTATTTGGCAAATTAGCAGAGGCAGAAGCGGCCGTACACGGTATCCCCCCAAGCGAGGTTCACTTTCACGAGGTAGGGGCGGCGGATGCAATTATTGATATTGTGGGTACTTGTTTGGGTTTGGATTGGTTGGATATTCAGGAGTTTTACTTTTCGGCGATGCCGACTGGTGCAGGTACGGTGAAGGCGGCCCACGGTAAGTTAGCGGTGCCGACGCCGGCGGTGATGCGGTTGTGGGAAACGCACCGAGTGCCAGTTTATAGCAATGGGATTGATCGCGAATTGTGCACTCCTACGGGAACTGCGATCGCCTGTACTCTAGCCTCTGCTTTCGGCCCGCCACCGCCGATGCAAATTCAGGCGATCGGTTTGGGTGCAGGTTCTCGAATGCTGGCAATTCCTAATATTTTGCGCCTCTGGATTGGGGAGAAGTCAGAAGCAAGTTCGGCAACGAGCACTGTACAGGATGTAACGGATGTCAGAAAGAGGGAAGAAGGAAGAGAGAAGTTTTTAAACAATTCCCCATTCCCGATGCCCAATGCCCAATGCCCAATGCCCAATGCCATAGAAACTATTACGGTATTGGAAACGCAAATTGATGATTTGAGTCCGCAGGCGATCGGCTATGTTTTTGATGCTTTGTTTGCCGCCGGAGCTCTGGATGTTTTTACTGCCCCAATTGTGATGAAAAAGTCGCGGCTGGGGGTTTTGTTAACTGCGATTTGTCATCCCGAATTTCAGGATGCTTGCGAAGCAGTGATCTTTCGCGAAACTACTACTCTGGGAATTAGGCGATCGACTCAACAGAGAACTATTTTGCAGCGGGAAATCCAGACAGTTCAAACAGAATACGGCGAAGTCAAGATAAAAGTTGCGAAGTCTGGAGAAACGATTGTTAACGTACAGCCGGAATACGAAGATTGCGCGGAAATTGCCAGACTTAGAAATATTAGCTGGCGGGAAGTTCACCGCTTGGCGCTGCAAAGTTGGTACGATCGCACTTAATCAATTACAGTGACTTACAAGAGGGTATAGAAGCCTGTCAATGCCGCAAAGCATTGATTCAAAGGAATCATATTGCTTGTGCAATTTTAGCGTATAACTTCCTAAAAAAAACAGCGCGAATGGTTGAAAAAACCGTAGACCACTTAAAGCAGGAATTACTGTCAGACTACCTCAAACACGAACTGAAAGACCCAACTATACGTTGCGTACTTGTTTAACAGGAAAGTCGGTGATTCTTTGGGCAGTTCAATTTGAATCTTACGACGATCGCTCACTTTTCTTGAACGGGCGATCGTAACTTGTGTCACGCTATATATAGGGCTTGCTGAATAATCGAGTGCATATTGCGTCGCGAAAGGTTTCGAGCGCGCGAGCGAGAATAAAGTGCAAGA
>NZ_JAUBUG010000185.1:0-1583 GCF_036705345.1 Microcoleus sp. B3-D2 | reverse complement strand
CAGTAAAACCGGAGCCAAAAATCTTTCAAAGGTAAGCTGTACATACTCAGGAGCCTTTGTCAATGGGGGAACTTCAGATTAAAGCAAAAATATGCGCTCGGCTTTAGGGAAATTCCAATCCCCCGATAAAACCCTAAATGCCTCGCAGCCGAGGCCTGTGTCAGAAAAATTGCCGCCCAAATAGTCTGCACTCCGTCTTTTAACGCCTTTCCCCCCCTTATGGTAGATCACACTCAGGTTGGTAAGCCTGTTATATTGGCAGTATCTAGGCAAGTTTCGGGAATACTGGTACTTACACGTAAAGGAGTCAGAGTGTCTGCTTCCAGACTCTACTTCGGCGAACAACTACCAAACTACACCTCATGCAAGTTATGAACAGCCAAAAAGTTAGTGTAATCATTCCTGCATTCAATGCTGCCGACACTCTGGCCGAGACAGTTGCCTCCGTACTCAATGGTACCCACCAGAATCTAGAAATTTTAATTGTTGATGACGGCTCTACGGACGCTACTGACAAAGTTGCTGCTAAGCTGGTCGAGCAAGATTCGAGAATTCAATACTTCAGGAATCCCCAAAATTACGGGGTTTCTAAGTCGAGAAATTTAATGATATATCGCGCCACAGGCGAATATGTAGCGTTTATCGACAGCGACGATACCTGGGAACCCAATAAGTTAGAAGTTTGTTTGAAGATGCTCGCAGACAATCCCGAAGTCAAAGCGGTGGCTCACGCTTTGCGATATTTAGACAAGCATGGTAAAAAGTTGAGTTATATTCCCACCTATCCTACAACTAAAGCAGAAATGCAGGCGATTAAGGAGACAGGCGAAAGTCCTTGGGTTTTCCCGTCTTCTGTTGTAGTCGATCGCTCCATTCTTGTCAAAGAAGGCGGGTTTGCAGAAGATTGGGAGGTAGGAGAAGATACAGAGTTATTTACCAAACTTGCTCAAAAGTATGGCTTGCTAGCGGCGACGGCACCTTTGGGAAATTATCGAATTAGAGGCAAATCTCTCACAGATAAGCACTGGCTTAAAAAGCGCATAGCTTCTGATTGTGTCCAGGAAAACCAACTCCGGCGCTTGCGGGGAGAAAAAGAGTTATCGCTTAACGAGTACGAACAGCTATTCTTTAAGAATTTGCCGCTTTTGAAAAAGCTTAACAAATTTCGAGAACTTTTGGCGCAGCACTACA
Source organism: Microcoleus sp. B3-D2 (assembly GCF_036705345.1). NCBI lineage: Bacteria > Bacillati > Cyanobacteriota > Cyanophyceae > Oscillatoriales > Microcoleaceae > Microcoleus > Microcoleus sp. B3-D2. The sequence continues at coordinate 392 of NZ_JAUBUG010000185.1, read as the reverse complement.
TGAGAAAGCTGGGACAAAGCTGGTTAAATCGGGAGGTTTTGCCTACTATTATTTACGGCGTCGCTACCACCGTGCTCAATCCGCAAGCTACTGTCAACAAGTGGAAATGGATGAAGACTCACGAAAAGTTGAGTCATCAAACGGCAGAAGGTATTGGTTATTCGGCAGAATTAAACCCCCAGCGATCGTCTGAAATCGGGGGGCTGTCCTAAAGGATGTTATAGTTGTATAGCCTTTCTCAGCAACATGAGGTGCACGCTTGATATAGGGCATAGCGCATAGGGCATAGGGCATACCTCACTTTATTGAGAACTGCTACAGCACTTCCGGATGTTATGAGGTACAGTAGCAGCAATTAGTAAACCAGTTTTTGAGATGTTTCGGATTAATTA
>NZ_JAUBUG010000052.1:0-54903 GCF_036705345.1 Microcoleus sp. B3-D2 | reverse complement strand
TCTTGCACTTTATTCTCGCTCGCGCGCTCGAAACCTTTCGCGACGCAATATGCACTCGATTATTCAGCAAGCCCTAATTAGTGTTTTAACTACTAATTACTGACTCCTAACTGCTGAATTCACGCAAACAGGACTTACGCCGAACCTAATTAATTATTTACGGCTCCATGCACACCGCACCTTAGCGCTATAATTCGCGCGTTAAACCACTTTTTGCGTAAGTCTTGCTAAAAATAGATACAAGCCCCGTAATTACGTCATGAAAATAAAAAATTAGACTTTAGTTCAACCTCCCACTCAAGGCTGGGGAGTTAATCTAAAATCTAAAATCTAAAATCTAAAATCGAATGACTATTGATATTGACCGCTGATTTCGTAAACGATCGCGCCCAAAGACGCTAAGCTAGCTAAAATTAGCATTCCTGCCGGCATGAATTTTTGAGTTTTAACAAGGCGCACAATAAATACTATTACTAAAACAGCGGAGATGGCTGCTGCTAATGTTAAACCCCAACTTTGTCCCATGAGTTGTGCGGTGCCGGCAAAAATTAGCAGCGAACCGCTAATCAAGCCCGAAATGAGCGAAGCTTGGCTTTTGGCCTTGATATAACCCATGATGCCGCCAACCAGTGTTAAAATGCCGTAGCCGATCGCCGCTGCTGTACCTAAATTCATTTTTAATCCTCCCGATTTCACTCTTTGCATCTAAATTTATACAGCGTGGCCTGCAATTAGTGTCACGAATTGTTAGAAAATTTATTAAAGCCAGTCAGGATATGTAACTGTTATACAATTGCCATTATGTCAGCCCTAACTTCTGCTGCGATCGCCCAAATCCGTTACCTCCAGCGCCAAGCGGCATCCCTGCTGCTGTATCAATCAGTTCTCAAAAGCCCCGCAGGTCAAGCTTTTCTCGATTTGCTGCAAGCCCTTCACCACAGCGAAGTCAGCGGTTTGGAATGTCAGGTAGCTTACGGGAACTGGTTCAAAGTTCAGGCTGCTAAAAATTTAAGCTGGAAAGATTCTCTGATTTCCGAAATTCTCAAAGACGAAAACCCCTTTTCACGCCGAGCACAGCAAACAGATTTTGCAAGTTTGCCCCCCGCTTTGGTGGAGGCCGCCCGACATGATTTACAAGTGCTGCAAAATATTTACGAATGCAGCAGCGAACAGTTGAGCAAGTGGGTGCGGGTAGCGGGTCAACTTGACGCAGTGCCTCCGATTTGGCATTCAGAAACTGTAGCAGAACAGGGAGATTTGCCGCTGCACGGGAAACTAGAAAAATGGTCGAGCGCGGCGGAATCTTTGGCAGTTTATTACCGACAGTTTGGCACGGGTTTGTTTGCCGAATATCGCGCTTTTAGGTGGCGGGGAGGGGAGTTGGCAAATATTTCGCATCCCGATGGCATAACTTTAAAAGAGTTGGTTTGCTGCGATTGGCAGCGGGATGCTCTGGTGAAAAATACGGAGTTTTTGTTGGCAGGTTATCCGGCTTTGCACGTCTTGCTGTACGGGAGCCGCGGTTCGGGCAAGTCTTCTTTGGTGAAGTCGCTATTAAATGAATTTGGAGCTCGCAATCTGCGTTTGATTGAAGTATCTAAATCGGATTTGCAAGATTTGCCGCTAATTGTCGAGCAGTTGCGGGGAGTTCCTCAAAAGTTTATTATTTTTGTGGATGACCTTTCCTTTGAGGAAGATGACGATGCTTTTAAAGCTCTGAAAGTTGTCTTGGAGGGGAATGTTACTGCTCGCTCTCAAAATGTGGTAGTTTACGCTACATCTAACCGCAGGCATTTAATTCGAGAGTTTTTTGACGACAGGCCTCGCCCCCGCGACGGAGATGAAGTTCACGCTTGGGATACTGTGCAGGAAAAACTTTCCTTTAGCGATCGATTTGGCTTGACTTTAACTTTTGAGCCGGCGGATCAAAACACTTATTTAACAATTGTCCGACATCTGGCAGAACTTGCTGGAATCAAACTCGCTCCCGAGGATTTGGATCACCGAGCTAAAGAATGGGCAACTCGCCGCAATGGGCGATCGGGCAGGACTGCGCGGCAGTTTGTTGATTTCCTGAAAGCAGATTTAGCCGTTTTTCACAAGTAGATCGTCTGCGCTGCGAGGGCGGGTTTTACCTGAAATATGGGAAGGGAATTCATGAGCTGAATACACCCGCCATTGCAGCGCCAAAGGGTGAAAGAAAAATTCTTAAGTTTTTCATAATTTTATTGATAATAAATAACTAACACAATTTGATATAATTATCAAAATCCCCAAAGAAACCTCCAGAGCCAGAACCCATCCTGACTCCATAAATCGACCACTAAATAATGAGGAAAATATCATGGGTTTATTTGATAAAGTATCGCAGACTCGTCAAGAAACGGACGTAACGTTAGGGCCGGCAGAAGCATTTGCGGCGATCGCGCTAATTGCCGTAGCAGCCGACGGTTACATCAATGACAGCGAAAGTAAAGCGATTAGCATGACGCTATCTCGGATGCAACTGTTCCGCAGTTATCCGGATGACGTGATGAGAAAAATGCTCGATCGCCTGCTGATGATTCTGCAACGGCAAGGAGTTGAGGTACTGTTTAATGCTGCTTTGGCAACGCTTCCCGACGAACTTAAAGAAACTGTTTTTGCTGTCACAACTGATATCGCTTTAGCAGATGGCGAGGTTTCAGAAGAAGAAGAACAACTTTTGAACGATCTTTACAGTGCATTGGGGCTTTCCGAAGATATTGCCCTCAAGATTATAGACGTGATGTTGATTAAGAACAAAGGTTAAGAAAGAACGGGGAGGAGTGAGGAGGGCGAATTTTACAATATAAAAAATTAGCGCCTACTTACTTAGCTGACAACTTCTCCAAAAGTGCGGCTTTACCGATATGATGGTTGGTAAAATTGCGATCGAATTTGCGATCGCCGTTACTACCTCAAATGCCTTTCACTTACACCCGCACTGTTCGCTTTCAAGATACCGATGCTGCTGGAGTCGTTTACTTTGCTAACGTTTTGGCGATGTGCCACGAAGCTTACGAGGCATCTCTAGCAGCATCGGGAATCAATCTCAAAGCATTTTTCAGCAATCCCCAGGTTGCCTTTCCCATAATTCATGCTAGTGTAGATTTTTATCGCCCAATGTTTGCGGGCGATCGGCTGATGATTCAATTGATGCCGAAACAAGTTACTGGCGATGAATTTGAAATTGCCTATCAAGTATTTTCGGGGGAAGTTGCAGGAAGAAGCGCTGCTAAAGCTCTTACTAAGCACGTCTGCATTGATGCAGTTAGCCGAGATCGAAAACAGCTATCAGAAGACTTGATGCAGTGGATGAGGAAATTTGAGATTGAGATTTCAAATTAGTTCTATCTTTAAATAATAGCAGGGTATGACAGTCAAATTTCTGTTTTGTTGATATTATTTCTGACTTTTTGATATTATGTCAAATCGCAATTATGCCATTGTGGGGACGGGAGCTTTAGGCGGATTCTACGGTGCTAGACTGCAACAAGCAGGTTTAGAAGTCAATTTTTTGCTACGCAGCGATTACGATCAGGTCAGAAAACACGGTTTGATTGTCGAGTCTCCCGAAGGCGACTTCACCCTCCCCCACGTCCGCGCCTACCACAACACGCATAAAATGCCTAAGTGCGACGTAGTAATTGTAGCGCTGAAAACAACTCAAAATCACTTTTTGCCCCAAATTTTGCCTCCTTTATTAAAGGATAACGGGACGGTTTTAGTATTGCAAAACGGATTGAATGTCGAACCGGAAGTAGCTAAAATTGTTGGTGCAGAACGAGTGGTTGGCGGGCTGTGTTTTCTCTGCTCTTATAAAGTTGGGCCCGGTCACATCTGCCACCTAGATTACGGCACTATCACGCTGGGAGAATATGCCCAAGACTACAAAGCAATTGGTATTACTGATAGATTGCACCAAATTGCTAAGGATTTTAAACGTGCTCATATTCCTATTAAAATGAGCGAAGATTTGCTATTCTCAAGGTGGAAAAAGCTGGTTTGGAATATTCCTTATAACGGGCTGTCTGTAGTGTTGGATGCGAGAACAGATGAACTGATGGCTAATCCCGATACTCTGATTTTAGTCAAGGAAATGATGCGGGAAGTGATAGCGGGCGCCAAAAGTTGCGATCGCATTATTCCCGATGACTTTATCCCACAGATGCTCGAATACACTCAGAAAATGAAGCCTTACCGCACGAGCATGAAAATCGATTATGATGAATCGCGGCCCCTGGAAGTTGAGGCGATTTTTGGTAATCCGATACGGGTGGCGCAGCAAGCAGGTATTAAGTTGCCCCAAATAGAGGTAGTTTACCGAATGTTGAAGTTTGTGGATGTTCAAAGACAAGAAGCAGAGAAGACGAGAAGGCTGTTAGGTTTGTCGTAATTAGTCAGTTGACTGTTGACTGTTGACTGTTGACTGTTGACTGTTGACTGTTGTCAGGAGGCGGAAATAAGCATGAGAAATTCTGCCTTCTGCATTGATTGCGATCGCCTAATAATTATTGATATTTGAGCGCAATTTCTTGCAATTTTTCTCGATTGACTTTGCCTTGAGAATTGCGCGGCAATTGTTCGACGATTACCCAATATTTCGGTCGCTTAAACTTGCTCAACTTATCTTCTAGTGCCGCTTGCAGATTTTTGACAGTAACTTCGGAATTAGCGGGAACGTAGATAGCCGTAACGACTTGACCCCAATCTTTGTCTGGCAAGCCAATTACAGCAATATCCGCAACTAAATTAGTCGATCGCACAACGGCTTCAACTTCCGCCGGGAATACATTTTCTCCGCCTGTGATAATTTTGTCGCTGCTGCGTCCGACGATATTTAAGTAGTTATTTTTATCAAAAAATCCCAAATCGTCTAATTGAAAATATTCGCTATCGCCAAAATTTTTAGGATAATAACCCAACGCCAAAGATTTAGCATTTACCACAATATTTCCGATTTGATTATCGCACAAAATATCGCCCTTGGCACTGCGAATAGTTATTTTAGCGTGCGGTAAAATTTTACCGGAACTGTTATTGCCAGCGAGAAAATCCTGGGGTTTTAGTGTAGCAATTTGCGAGGCAGTTTCGGTCATGCCATAACTGGGCGCTAATTTGATTTGATAGTTTCTAGCTGTTTCTAAAAGTTCCGGCCACGCGGGAGCACCGCCCAAAAGTACGGCCCGAAACCGTCCCAGCCAATTAGCTGTATCTGGATTTTGCAGCAGCCGTTGCAGTTGAGTTGGAACTAAAGAAATGAAAAATTCTTCTGGTTCTATGTCGCTTTTTTTACCACTTTCTAATTCTTTAAATGGCTGAATAGCGAGTTTTCCTCCGGTAGTAAAGGAACGCATGAATTGCATTAAACCGCTGACATGATATAAGGGCAAAACGCAAAATGAGTTGATTTGGTCAACTTGAAAATATTGTTGAAAACCTTGTACTGATGCTGTTAGCGTTTCCCAAGTATGGATGGCAAAACGAATTTTTCCCGACGAACCGCCGGTGGGAATCATGATCGTATCAAAACCGCTTTTACCCGACGAATGGAATTCGCGGCTATACAAACGAAGTCCGCCTTCGCGGACTGGGATATGGGGATTTTTGGGAAGCGGATATTGTCCTAAAAATATGTCTGGTTGGACTAAATCAAAGACTTGTTCCCATTCGGGTTTTACCCAGTTGGGATTGCAGAGAAAAATGGGGCCTTTGGCGGCGCGGGCGGCGGTGAAACTGGCAAGAAATTGCACGGGTTCTGGTTCGGCGAGGCAAATTTTTGGGGGTGTTTTTTGTGCGGAATTTTGGGTGATTTCAAGAAATACCCGATCGACAATTCGGGCAAATTCGCGACTGTCACAACCGATAAGCCAGTTATCGGGCAAGCCAGACTTGATATCCAGAATATTTACTGTGAGATTTGTTGCCATAGATGCTTTCACCAAGTTTTTGGATTCAAAACAATTACCTAACCCGCTTGATTTAGTCGTGGGAGTCATCTAAAATCTAAAATCTAAAATCTAAAATCTAAAATCGAATGATTGTCATCGAACCAGCAATCGGTGCCGAAGCCGAGTGCTCTCTTATTTAAAGACAATTGTGTTGCTAAGTTTAATGCTGCTTGTTTGCCGATTTCTGTTTCAAATACTGATGAGAAAACAGCGTCTATATTGTGAGTTTGACAAAATTTTCGCAGTTGGGATGGAGAACCGCATATCGCAGGTTTAATGACGAAAATACCCCGCCAACCTTGGCTGTAGCACTCTTGAATGCGATCGAGGTTGGCTGCAGATTCATCAAGGGCGATCCGAGTTGCATAAATAGCATTTAATTCTACCATTTCCTGAAACTGTGTTACGGGCAGCGGCTGTTCCAAAAATTCAATGTCTGCAGAAACGTCACTTGCTTTTACCTTGTCGCAAGCTTGCAGCCATGTTTTAGCCTCCGAGTAACTGAGTCCCCCGTTGGCATCTAACCGCAAAAATGCCGATTCTCGATCGCACAAATTGTGCATTGCTTGGATTAGCTGCTGAAAAATCTTTAATTCTTCCTTAATTGCAGCAACACCAATTTTCCATTTAAACGTGCGATATCCCTCCAACCAAAGAACTTGCAAAGCCTGCAAAGCTGTTTCACCTGCTGGCAATAAACCGCTGAACCGATTTTGCATTTTCTCCCCATTTTGGGAAAGGTAAGTTAAATTTTCGCTTTTCTCCCCCCCTTGGCAAGGGGGGGCTGGGGGGGGTGAATTTTGCTCGTTTGATAGTGCTGACTCAAATCCAAATTGACAAGCAGGCAATTCAGCAGAAATAGAGAAAATCGTCTCTTCTGAAATATTAGTCGCCAGCGATTTACAAAAATCTAAAGCTTGCTCAAAAGTTTCGGAACCAAACCAACTCAAAGGCGCAATCTCTCCCCAACCAATTTGATTATTTTCGCCCACAAGTCGCAGGATAATTCCCGATCGAATATCCCAAATGCCGTGACTTGTTTGCAGTGGACGCTTAAATTTTCGCTGATAAGTGCGAAACTCGAATTGATAAAGCATTGGTTTTTTAATTAATCCTACAATTGTCTCACAAGTGCGACAAACTTATCAATATTTTCAAAATGAATATTGTGACCAGCTTTTGGTACAATTTCCAGAAGGGCGGCCGGACACAATTGGGCAATTTCGGTATTTATGGTTGTAAATTTATCATCATATTCTCCCGCTAGCAAGAGGATGGGAATTTGATTTGGTGCCAGTTTTCCCCAGAGAGAGGGCTGGTTGCCGGTTCCCATATTGCGGAGTGATTTGGCTAATTCTAAGGGATTGTTTGCTAAGCGGGTTTCTATGAGTTTGTCGAAGTAGGGAGAGTTTTTTAAAGATTTGAATAAAGGGCGATCGTACCAGTTGAATAAAAAATCTTTAATGTTGCTATTTTCCAGCTTTTGTGCTAGCTGTGAATCGGCTTCCCGGCGGTGCGATCGCTCTTTTTCTGTTTTCAATCCTGGCGAAGCTGACTCTAACACTACTTTCTCGAATCTTTCTGGAAAATGTAATGTCATGTAAAGTGCCAATCGCCCGCCCATTGAATAGCCCAACAACAAACATTTGTCTATTTGTAAATCATCTAATAACTCGATTAATGCTTGGGCAGTATTTGACATAGTGTAGCAACTTTCGTCGCCGTTGACTTGGGTTTTTCCGTGACCGGGAAGGTCAACTGCTAAGCAGCAATAACTGTTAGAAAGTAAGGGAATGACGCTGCTAAAGTCTTGACTGCTGCCCGTGAATCCATGCAAAAATAAAAGTGTCGGCTGATTCTTGTTGCCAGTTAAGGAATAGTGAAAGTGATAATTATTAAAGTTGTCCATATACAATTATAGGATTCAATGTGAGGTACGGATTGCTGAATTAAAGAAGATTTTGAGAAGTCGCCCAACTCTGCCAACTCCACCAACTCCATCAACTTAGCAAACCATACCTCCAATTTACGGGAATTCTCGATCGCCCGATCTACAAAGCAAACCCCAACGCCAGCAGCAATCCGCTCGAAAAATGCAGCGTAACTGCGATAAACTTAGAGTTGCTGACGTTTGCCGGTTGGTCGTGATAGTCTGTGACATGGTGGCAAAGGTCGATCGCAAATGGCAAACTCCCAAAAATCAACAGCGTCCAAATTGGGAACATTCCCAAAGCCACAAATACCACAGTCAAAACATAAATGCTGCCGCACAACCACTGCAACAACTGGGCACCTTTTTTCGTACCGAGTCGAACAATTGGGGATTTTTTACCCGCCGCCAAATCGTCCTCAACTTGGTGAAAATGGGAACAAAATAAAATGATACTGGTTGTAATTCCCACGATTGCCGAAGCCGCTAAATTAGTTGCAGACCAAGTTTGAGTTTGACTGTAATAAGCAGCGGCCAAGGCTAGCGGCCCGAAGGTGAAAAAGCAAATAATTTCTCCCAAACCCTGATAGCCAAGACGAAACGGAGGCCCTTGATAAGTGTAGCCGAGAGCACAGCACAAAACTACCAGCAAAATTACTGTTGGGTCTTTTTGCCACCAGCTTATGGCGCAGATTCCCGACACTCCAACTGCTAAAAACAGATTGGCTAGCCCGAAAATTAAAGTTTTATTTCCGGTTAAGTTAACTAGAGAATGCGCTTTGTTTTTATCGATGCCTGTTTCTGAGTCAAATACATCATTGCTGAGATTCAGCCATGCTATAATCAAAATGGCTGACATTAAAAATGTCGAAAAAATTGACGAATTAATCGTTTGAGTTTCGGCAAAAGCAATTGCAGTTCCTACTGAAATAGGAATCACCGCAACGCTGTACATGGGCGGCTTGATTGCCGCCAGCCACAATTTACTATTTGAACGTTCAATTAACTTTGTTGTCATTACACAAACTTGATTCAATTGATAGCAGCGTAGTAATTTTACAATTTTATTGGTGAAGAAACTCTACTCTGTATCGGGTTGAGTGGGCGGGGGGCATCCGTTGAGACGCTTTGCGGGCGATCGCACGCCCGGTAATGCCCGTCTGCAAACCTCTGCGGGGTCGATCGCATGAGAGCCGAGATTGAGTCGCTCAATCTTAAAGTTTTATGTCTAAATGTTTCGAGCGATCGCGCGTTGGCGAAGCCCTGGAAGAGGATCGTCTGTTTTTTGCCCCCAGCGAGCCCAAACTTTCCGGGAAACTCGAAAGGTCATGTTTTGCGATCGCCCTCCCGTGCTTAGATCGAAATAGGGGTTCTAGCGGGACAAAACCGCACTCTTTCTGACAAATCTGCTATTCTCGCTTTCATGACAGTAATACCGCACCGCGCTAATCTTTTACAAGACCGCAATCAACTGCATCAGTTTCTGTTAGATTGCCAGCAGTCTTTAACGGAAAAAGATCAAACAAAGATAGTTAGTATTTCTCAGGAGATTGCCCCCGTCGATCCGCTAGTTGTACTTCAAGAGATTTCCGAACCTTGCCAGCGACACTTTTACTTTGAAAAAAGAGACCCGATTGCAGGCAACAGTTTTGCGATCGCCGCCCTAGATTCGGCCATCCATCTAACAGTAGCCGGAAGCGATCGATTTGCCCTAGCTCAAAATTTTATTCAATCTTGTCTTGCCCGAACAATTACCATCGGTACAGAACGCTTGCCTTTCAGCGGGCCGCACTTTTTTTGTAGCTTTGCTTTTTTTGATGAGAATGTCGCCACCAATTCTTACTTCCCCCCAGGCACCGTATTTTTACCAAAATGGCAGATTACTCGCCTGAAAGATAGCTGCACAATTGTTGCCAATGCTATCATAAATCGCGACATAAATATTAAGATTATTACGGATAATATTTGGCAAAGTTTTGATAAAATTGCGTCTCGCCCTTACCCAAAAATAACTTCTCTTAGAAACAGTTCGATACTTTTAAAACAAATTCCTGTGAATGATGCCACTCAATTCAAAACATCTGTCAAGTCCGCTTTAGAATTTATCAAGTCTCAATATTTCAGTAAAATTGTTTTATCCCAAGCCATAAATGTCATTTCCCAAACCCCTTTTAGTTTAATAGACTCTTTAAATAACTTGCGCCTTACTTATCCCGGTTGCTACGTATTTTCCACCAGTAACGGCCAAGGTCAAAATTTTATCGGTGCCAGTCCAGAACGCTTAATCAGCATTCACAAAAATGAGTTAGTAACAGATGCCTTAGCAGGTTCCGCACCGAGGGGGAAAAATGAAGCGGAAGATGCGAATTTAGGCAAAGGTTTACTCAACAGCGAAAAGGATATTCGAGAACATCGAGTTGTAATTGATTTTATAGTCGATCGCCTGTCGAGTCTCGGTATCAATCCCGAATTTTCCCCGGTTCCCAGGCTGCTGCAACTGTCAAACATTCAGCATTTGTGGACACCCATAAGGGCTAGAATTCCCCGTGATATTCATTTATTAAAGATTTTATCCCAACTGCATCCAACGCCAGCGGTGGCGGGCGTACCGAGAGATATTGCCCTACAGCAAATTCGCGGCTGCGAAAGCTGCGATCGCTCTTTGTACGCAGCACCCCTCGGCTGGATCGATCGCACCGGCAACGGCGAATTTGCCGTCGGCATTCGATCGGCTTTAATCGATGGCGATCGGGCTATACTTTATGCTGGTGCTGGTATTGTGGCGGGATCGGAACCCGAAAAAGAACTAGCAGAAATTCAGCTCAAATTGCAGGCACTTTTAAATGCTTTAGTTTAATTCAGCTAATTTGCAGAATGTAGAGTTGTCTGGCTAATTGATTGAGTCTGTGTTAATGTTTAATCTTCACCTCCTCAAAATGTTCTACTATGGGAAAAGGATCGTAAAAATGGTGAAGCATTCTTTTCCACTCTTGATATTGAGCGGAATTCCTAAATCTAATGGTATGAGCTTCTAAATTTTCCCATCTCACCAATAATAGATATTTTCCTTGAACTTCTGTGCAGCGATGAAGTTCGTGAGATAAATATCCATCTCTAGACGCTATCAGACTGGAGGCTTCTCTAAAAGCTATCTCAAAATCACCCTCAAAGCCAGATTTGACATTAAGCACAACCGCCTCAAGAATCATAAAAATGTATCCTGACAATTATTTGAGTATAATATCCTAGCACAATACAGAGTTGAGCTACTCAGGTTTAGCAATGCCAATAGATTTTCGCAACACAAATACCGTCTGGGCTTCCGTATTAGCAGAAACTTTGCAGCGGTTGGGATTAACTACCGCCGTGATTTGTCCCGGTTCGCGATCGGCACCGCTAACAATAGCCTTTGCTCAAAACAAAAAAATAGAAACTATTCCCATACTCGACGAACGTTCAGGCAGCTTTTTTGCATTAGGAATTGCCAAAAAATCCGGTTTACCAACCGCACTAATTTGCACATCGGGAACCGCCGCAGCCAACTTTTATCCTGCTATCATAGAAGCCAGAGAAAGTCGAATTCCGCTGCTAATATTCACCGCCGATCGACCTCCCGAACTGCGGGACTGTCACGCCGGACAAGCGATCGACCAAGTGAAAATATACGGCAATTATCCGAACTGGCAAGCCGAATTAGCGATACCTTCTGCGTCCAGAGGAATGCTAGACTATCTGCGGCAGACGATCGTGTATGCTTGGGAGCGATCGCAATTTCAAACACCGGGCCCCGTCCACCTCAACATCCCCTTTCGCGACCCGCTTGTACCCGTTCCAGACATAGCCGTAGAAGCTTTAGAAACAGAATTTAATCCCGAAGATTTCTTTGCAGGATTAGAACCCATTTTCGCAGGAGAAAGCTCTACCCCCCCCAGCCCCCCCTTGTTAAGGGGGGGAGAAGAAAGTACCATGCAACAGTGGCAAAAGTGCAGCAAAGGGATTATTATTGCAGGCGTTGCACAGCCTCAATTTGCCGAAAAATACTGTAGTGCGATCGCCCAAATTTCCAAATCCTTAAACTGGCCAGTTTTAGCAGAAGGACTATCCCCAGTCAGAAACTACGCCCAACTCAATCCTTATCTAATTTCCACCTACGATTTAATCCTGCGAAACCGCGAACTAGCAGATAAATTAACCCCAGAAATCGCCATTCAAATCGGAGACTTACCCACAAGCAAAGAACTGCGAAACTGGCTAGCCAAAACCAAACCAAAACGCTACATAATCGACCCCAGCCACCACAACTTCGATCCGCTACACGGCAAAACAATTCACCTGCGAACCTCCCCAGAAAATCTCGCAACTAATCTCGCAACTATATTAACTCTTGTCCCCCCCCTTATTAAGGGGGGGTTAGGGGGGGATCGAGCCCCTGCTACGACTAATATCTCCCATCAAATCCCCCCCCTGACCAATGGGGAATCAACTCTTGTCCCCCCCCTTAGCAAGGGGGGGTTAGGGGGGGTTCTAACCTCGCCATCAAAATCAAACGAATACCTCCAACTTTGGCGCAACACCGAAATCCAAGTCAGACAAACAATAGACCAAAAAATATCAGCAATTAACAACATAATCGAGCCCAAAGTTTCCTGGCTGCTTTCCCAAATTTTGCCGCCTGGAACACCGATATTTATTGCCAACAGTATGCCCGTCCGAGATGTCGAGTTTTTCTGGCAGCCAAACAACTTAGAAATAAAAACTTTTGTCAATCGCGGCGCTAACGGCATAGACGGCACATTATCAACAGCATTGGGAGTTGCTCACCGCAATCAAAGCAGCATCATGCTAACAGGCGATTTAACACTTTTGCACGATACGAACGGTTTTTTAATTAAAAATAAATTTTTCGGTCATTTGACAATCATATTAATTAATAACAACGGTGGCGGAATTTTTGAAATGTTGCCCGTTGCCAAATTTGACCCGCCCTTTGAAGAGTTTTTTGCGACGCCGCAGCAGATAAATTTTGCTCAGTTGTGTGCAACTTACGGCGTGGAACACGAGATAATAGACGATTGGGAACAGTTCAAACAAAAATTAAGTTTTTTGCCAAATAGCGGGATTCGCGTCTTAGAATTGCAAACAGACAGGCGCGCCGATGCTAAATGGCGGCAAGATAATCTAAGTAAATTTGCCAAAGATTTGTAAATTTGTAGGTTGAGCCGGTGGAAGGAAACCCAACCTACACTAATTTAAACTGCTGGTTGAGCTAGCAGCGGATCTAACTGTCCATCTGAATCGAGTTTGTGAATGTCATCGCAGCCGCCTACGTGTTGCTTATTAATGAAAATTTGGGGCACGCTGCGGCGTCCGTTAGCGCGATCGGCCATTGCTTTTCTAGCGGCTTCGTCGCCATCAATTTTGTATTCGGTGAAATTTACGCCTTTCCACCACAGCAAAGTTTTGGCGCGGATGCAGTAGGGACAGGTTTGCCAAGTATAGATTTCAACATTGGCTTTGATGCGATCGGGCTTGCGGCCCAAGATGGGATTGAGAAAATCAAGCATTTTCGGTACTGGGGTAAAAATTAAACTGGTTGGGGGATTAACGATCATTTTAGCGAAATGCCGTCAGCCCCACGTCCTACCCAAAAATCGGCGCGGGATGGAATTGCCTGCGGCTACCTGTGGCCCTGTGACCCAAGTCACAACTTTACTCTACTCGGATCACTTGCTTTCACCCTAGAGAATCACCTTCGCGGCCTCATTAATATCACCGATCTTTTGAGGAAACCAGAAGATGATAAATATATCGAATTCAACCGCACTGCCATGCACCCCGTACAACTCCTCCCCGGCGCTATCTCTGAAATCCTCGCTTCTGTAACCGATACAGGCGTTTTGACTCTGGCGGATCGCTACGGTTTGATGGCCGCCACCTTCGACGACTCTCTGAATGACGAAGACAGAGGCTGTGTCAACCGCTTGCTGCGCGCGGTGCTCCGAGGCCGAGTCCAAGTAGTCAACGAACTTTCAGCAGCATTCTAATCGGGATTTGAAGTTTTGTTCTGAAGGCAGGGTGAGTCAGCGGTAGATAAAAATAGTGGAAACTCAGGCAGGAGTGGAAACAGCGGTAATTTGAATTCGATTTAAAAGTTTTCTCCTCTAACTCAACAACGGTTTTTTTGTCAAAGCAGCCTTTACCGGCTGCTTTTTTTTTGATTTAATCGCGGATTTCCAGGTTGTACTGGCGACAGAGGGCGATCAGTTTTTGTTGGAAGCGATCGCGCACGCTGTCTGGAGAGGCGATCGCGCAATCTTCCCAATAGGGGGCAATTTCGCGGAAAAACCAGAAGGTATTGAAAATCGGGCGGGTGACTCGTCTAATTGGCGGATCGCCTTCTAAGTCGCTGACTTCCACATCGCCTTGCTTTCGCCTGTAGTTAAAGGCAAGCCTGCCGAATAAGTGAAATTCTACGGAAATTCGATCTAGATCGGGCAACCAAGTTCGATCGACCGAAATCACCGCAGCATCTTCAATGCGATCGAGCAGCAGCGTCCAGTTGTGTTCGAGTCCCGGTACGTCTTGATTTCCCTCAGATTCTTCGCAGCGACACATTAAATACTGTCGCTTTTCAATAGGGACAATCCGAGCGTGTAAGACTGTGTAACTCCAAAGGCGATCGGCTGCATCTCGATAGGAGAGGCGAAAAGGTTGGTGTCTGTGGATAAAATTATCGATTTTTTGCCGCCAAGTAGGTAATGGGTTGCTCAAAAACTGATCGATTTGGGCCCGGAAAGGGAGAGTCAGTTCGCTGCGATCGCTCAACAATTGGGCAATTGCCAGCGCTTCATCAATTTTGCCCAAGTCAAGCAATTGCTGTCGGGCGAGGTCTAGGGCTTGGATGCGGGTTTGGGGCCAGTCGTGGTTGGGGGCGATCGTCAGTTGGCGGCGGGCGATCGCTTCTATCAGTTTGGATATGTTCGGGCGATCGCCCCACGTCTTCCCGAATTCTTGGGCCAAGGCTTCCAACTGGGCTTTATCTCGTTCAGAAACCGATAGGGTGATCGATTGACCTTTGCGACTCATAAATATACGGACACTTTCTCATTGTACAGGCTTGATTATCTCTATTGTCGGTGTCAATATGGGGGATATCCCGTTTCTACGGACACAGATTCAGCATATGTCCGATTATCATATTACCCTCAAATCCGTTTACTCCTGTCCCGCTGCGGAAATTCCCAAGAAAGTCAAATTACCGGAAGGTTGGACGCTTTCTTGGCATCAACTCGAAACTTTAAAGGCAATTCGCAATCCCAATATTGATGTCATTTTCAACTTTGCTATCACTAGCGATGGCAAAAGTTTAGCTGCTTTTTTAGAAACATTGCAGACAGATTGTTGTGTAGTGGCGCTATATCCGACGAATGAACTGGCGCGAGATCAGGAGACTCAAATTCAGCGCTATATCGAACAATTCCAACCCGAGCATCAACCCCGCGTTGTCCGACTCAGCGGCTCGGAATTAGAAATCTATGCAGAAAATGAAAAACTGAGAAAAGCAGCCGCGATCGCATCTCGCACAGGTCAATCAGAGATTTTATTAACTAACCCTGATATCTTGCACTATCTCCACCGAGGAGCGTATTTAAGCTCTGAAGATAGCCCCGATAAACTGTGGGGTCGCATCGACAAAGATTTTGACCTATCCATTTTTGATGAATTTCATGTTTTAGCATCTCCCCAGATTGCCAGCGTCATCAATACTATGTTGTTAATTCGCAATACAAACCGCCGAAAAAAGTTTGTATTCCTGTCAGCCACTCCTGACGACCAATTAATTAGCAGACTAGAAATAGCAGGTTTTCGCTGTCAAACTATCGACCCTTTAAAAGCAGGCAAATATCAGTTTCCCGATCGCCCTAATGAAATTGAACAGTTGAAAGCAGACTGTTGGCGGCAGATATTAAGGGAAAGTACGCTGACTTTTATTTCCCTAGAACCCACTTCAAAAGCTTCTGAAACTTGGCTGAAGGACAGCGCAAATCTCATCCTGACTCACTTTAAACACAATCCGGGAAGTAAAGGAGCTATTATCCTGAATTCAATTGCTGCCGTCAAGCGGCTGACACCATTTTTTCGGGAATTGTTCGCGCCTCACGGTTTAGTTGTGGGCGAAAATACCGGGTTGTCGGGAAAGACTGAAAAAGAGCGATCGCTCTCGTCAGACTTAGTTCTCGGTACTAGCACCATTGATGTCGGCGTAGACTTCAAAATCAATTTGCTAATTTTTGAATCCGCCGATGCGGGCAACTTCATCCAAAGATTGGGAAGGTTGGGGCGACACGATGGCTGCGATCGCAATGGAGAGTTTATTCAGTTTAAAAATTTCACAGCCATCGCACTCACCCCTAATTTCTTAGTCGAACGCTTGTTTGCGGGTGAGACTGCCACTTTAGAGTCTAACGGAATTTACGATCGTCCTTTTTTCTATCAACAAATTCGCGAAAAGTACCGCCAAATCAACAATTTTGAGGGATATTATTCGCGGTGGGGTGCAGTGCAGTCAGTTCAAATTTGTTGGCAATTAGGGCACAGGACAATTAAACAGCAGTACGCATCAAGTCAGAAAGCTTTTCAGGAAGCTGCTCAAAAAGTATTTAAAACTAGCTTGGGGAAAGTGGCAGGTGATATTAAACAGTGGGGTAAAGAGTGGAAAGAGCGATCGGGTAATAAGACAGGAAATCCAATAGTTGAAGATGCTAGCAGTTTTCGAGGTTCTAGTCCCCTGCAATGCGGCATTTGCGATTTAACCGATTCCCACGAGGCAGACAAATTTAAAACTTACGATTTACCAGGAATTTTGAGCAACTTGGAAATCGAACCGATGACGGAATCTGCATTTATGCGAATGTTGAACGAGACATCGGAACGCCTTGGGCAACCAATTGCCAAAGGTCGATTTAAACACTGTCTGGCTTTTTTGAAGTTGCGTAGTTATCGGGAGGAAAGACTGAATTGGAAATTTACTTATTCGGGAACTTTAGAGGAAAATGCTTCTGCTTGGAAAGTTCAGGTTTTGACGGGGATTGAGGTTGTGCAACCTGAGAATTATTGGATCGGGGAAATCAACAAGCGTTTGAAGAAGCAAGCATTAGTTTGTTATGTGCTGCGCTATCCGGTGGCTGAAGTGCGATCGCGCCTGCGACTGCCGGTACACTTTCAGATTTATCCGATTTGCGATCGGTACAGCTTCCACGATACGACTGCACCTTATTCTATAGCTTTTGGCCAGTCGGCCCTGTTGGTGGACACGCTGGCCCACTGGCTCAAGAGCAAGGGGGATGAAATATGGATTGCCTAAATTGTCAAGCCCTGATAGGGATTTTGCATTGTACAGAAGTCAATGCTGGGAAAGCATCAAACAACCTCAATGGAGTAGGTCATGTTTCAATCCCTGGTAGGTATTTACACTTACTTGAGCAGTCCCAAGAAGCTTTGCTTTCCTACGGTGAGCTTAGCACAAGAGATAAAATACGTCATAACGGTAGTTTGTACCGTTATGACATACTCAATTGCCTGCTGTATAATCACAGGTGTTGCAATCCACGAGGAGAACTTCCCATGTCCCAGCAGAATCTTGACTCTGACCAACTACGCCATTTGCTTTGCGCTCTAAAACAAGACCTGAGCCAATCCCAACGGCTGAACTCTTCAATTCGATACAAGTGTCAACAGCTTGTAACAATTATTTATACTCAACAAAATCAAATTCAGTGTCTTGAGGCTGAAAATGGTTATCTCAAAAGCATTGACAGCGATCGAGCGGACAAACTTTCTGAATTGGAGTGTCTAGTAAATCCTTTTTCTCAAGATGGCGATGCTATTTGCAATACAAGGTTCATAGACTCCCTAGAGGCATAAAATGGCTAAAAAACGTCAAAAACCAGATGAAGAGTATCAACAACTCTCATTATTTGATATCCCAGTTAATTTGAACTCTGAACAATCTGAACAATCGGATGATCCAGATGATGACTGGTTGCAAGATGAAGAATTAGGGTCAAACTTTCAAACGTCCGATCGCACAATCGAACCTAAAACTCGCGACTTACTAACTCTCAAACTCTTGCGAGAAGCCATTCAGAGTCAAAATCCAGGCGATCGCGTCATGGCAGACTTCGCAGAATATGTCTTGCCAAATCTGCTGCGAGTTGCCATTGGCGTCACAGCCAAAGGGGGCAAATTTTTTGACGAACTCGATCGCAAACAAGGAAAAGAGAATGTGAGACGGCATAATGCAGCCGATCAGTCCCTAAATACTCACCTGCTAAATGGATTATTTCCTGCTAATTTAATTGAACAGCGGTTAGAAAAACTCGACACCACCGTGCGGCGAGCGGTGGGAGAAAAAGAACGGCGGTTAGTAATTGCTGGATTTATTCTCCACGACTTTGAAAAATTCCCCGATGTCCCCAACGATTGCCGCAAGTTACCGCTAGAACAGCACCGTCAAATTATTGATGAAAAAGTGCGACAGTTAGGACTAGATAGCTTCATCAATCCCGACGCTCCAGGTGCTTATCGAGAATACATTGATGATTTGCTCTGCCTTGCTTACAACGCTCAGCGGCGTTGGGATACTAACTGGAATTTTTCTGAATTTGGGTTAAATCCAGTGTTGCGCGATCGCACACTCCGCAGTCTCTCAGACTTAACCTGTTTAGCAGATTCCCTAGCATCTATTATCAAACATCCCCAAGATGCAGAAAATACCCGGCTAAACGAGTTAATCCACAGCCTCAGTGGCGGGCAATTAAAATTCACTTATCACAGCATCGCTGAAAACAGAGGCGTACTTACTAACGTCGTCAATAACGCTTTAATGGAAGTACATACGGCGCTGAATACCGACGATCGCACCTACTACGAACCACTGCTTTACTTACCAACAGGTGTAATTTACTTAGCTCGATCGGATGCTCCTGCTATTTCAATTGTAGACTTACCCAAACGAGTAGTTAGCAAGATTAAACAACTCTGCGCCGGACAATTGCAACGGCGACAAACTGGATTTGGCAGAGATGGTAAAGGCATGAAATATGCCGAGTATTATAACCTATTTTTTGATACGTCAGAGTTGATGCTAGTTGCTGTTGATGCTACTTTACGCATTCTCAAAATAGGAAAAAACTCTGTCGCCAAAAGTCGCAGCGATAATCTGATAAAATTTCAGCGTCAGGATGTTTTGTCTGCTGATTATAACTTCAACTTTGACGACGATATTCGGATCGATCAGATTGCTGAACTTGGGGACTTAGTGAGTCGCAAGATTTGGGGAGAACAGGTTAATACCATCGAAGCGGCACGCAAGAAAGACAAAAAACTACCCGCCCTAACTCATCTAGATATTGTCGATGAAATTGCTAAGTTTTGGAACCTATCTGAATATCTGCCAGCCCTGAGAGAAATTCAACGGATTAATGAAAGCCTCAAAGAACTTAAACTAAAAGGCAATACAGGCGGCGTTCCTTACGAATGGTACTATTTAGCAGCAAAGTACCTAGAACATCACCCAGGAATTGAGGATGTGCGGGAAGTTTGCGAACAGGCGATCGCCCACATTTCCCAAATGATTAAACCCATTCTTTCACAGTACAAATTGCCCGACGGTTGGGACGATTTGCGGCTGTGGGTAACGCGGGTTGTCATGTTACCCGGAAATACACCATTGGACACAGCATCCAGTGACGTATTTTTAGATGAGTTGGAACGCTACCAACTCGCTAAGAAACAGGGTAGAGGAAGACAGTTAATCTGTTCAATTTCCCATTCAGCTTACACGGTGACAGAACAAATGGAATCAGCCGTTTTGTTCACGCCTCAAGTTTACACTAACAAACAAATGTTGGGAGGTTCTAACGCTAAACGCAATATTTCTAGTATTGCAGGTTTGGAAATGATGCTGAGACAAATTTTAATGAATCAAACTCAAGCTGTGGGAAAAAAGTTTGAAGATGGCAAATATCGCTATCTCTATTTTTATCCCACATATTACTTCACCCCCGAGACAAATAAGTTTCTGCAAAAAGCCTACACTAGCATTTTCCAAACCCGCTTTGATAGCAGCATTCGCAATCATTTTATCAGCAAGGATTTGCAAGCAGATTTTGGACGCGATCGCTACCAAAGCATCGATGCTTTCCTCATAGATGAAAACATCGAACCAGGAAAAGACCGCACCTTCAAACTTTCCTATCCCGAAGACCAGCCCCTAACATTTTACTTCATGGCGCTTCCCCCTGGTCGAGATGCAACTGATACCGAATCTTGGGTAATGCCAGCTTGGCTAGCTTTTGCTTTTCCCATGATTCTAGATGTCAAAACTGTAGTTTCAGAGTCGCCAATTCCGCCTTTTAATGACGGTGCAGAATTTGAAGAAACCGTATTTCTTGACAGTGTACCCCAAGCTTTTAGGGTTTTGACGAAGCGCGATCGCTTCCGCCTCGACTATATCCTAGAAGGTTGGGAGGAAAACGGCAAATCTTATCCTGCACCTCTAAATGTCTTAACTGCTGCTTATGCCATTCACCTTGATGTTAATGCGAAACAGGGGAAGTCCGGCTATGACTCCAACTGGGGTAAATTAACTGAGCTCGCCAAGGATTTTGAAACCAGCCCGCTTTATGTGTTTAGCTACCTAAATCAATGGGTGCGGAAACAGAAAAATGAAACGGCGTCAATTCAAAAAATCAAGCTTTATGCTTATCATTTTTACCCTTGCTTTGACTCCTACGCCAACTATAATCATGAAAAGGAACGATTGACTGTGACAACCGCATCAAGCTTAAACCACCCCCAAAAATTGACGGAATTGTATCGCAGATTTTACCGTGCAAATAAGCGATACAATCCCAAGGCAAATGCTGTGTTGAAACCGATTGATATTGCTTCTAAAACTATCCTTGAAGCCGATCGCAGTTGTCAAGGTGAATCTTTAGTCTTGACAGTTGCTGCTGAAGTTTCAAAGCTCATGGATCGCGTTCACTCTTCTACTGCTGAAGGACGCTGGATTTTTAGCAAGCGGGAGGAAGAACGACAGGCAATTTTAGAGTTTGCTCGCTAC
Source organism: Microcoleus sp. B3-D2 (assembly GCF_036705345.1). Taxonomy (NCBI): domain Bacteria; kingdom Bacillati; phylum Cyanobacteriota; class Cyanophyceae; order Oscillatoriales; family Microcoleaceae; genus Microcoleus; species Microcoleus sp. B3-D2. Next base: position 33,875 of record NZ_JAUBUG010000052.1, on the reverse strand, counting down.
TTTGTTGAGGAGGTATTTGAGCAATCATTTGCGGGCGATCGAGCCCGTTTAGCCGGCCGCCAAATCAACCTAATCCGAGATACCTGCGAATTTCTTTACCGTTTAGAAAATGACAAAGACAATCGCGATAGAAATGACAAATTTCCTGACGAATCTCAGGAAGAAGGTGATGATTAAAGCTGAATCTATTGTTCGATCGGCTACAAGCTAACTACCAAACTAACATTTTTACATAGGACACAAATCATGGCTTTCTTGAAAACAGTTGACTCTAAATTTTTCCATGCTAACATCCCTTACAAACCAATGGGAAAATATGTACATTTTCTGACTGTGCGAGTCACAGAATCTTATCCCCTATTTCAGACCGATGGAGAACTGAATAAAGCGCGGGTGAGGTCAGGAATTCAAGACCAAAAACCAATCAGCCGCCTGACCATGTTTAAGCGCAAGCAATCTACACCAGAACGTTTAGTCGGTCGCGAGTTGCTGCGTAACTATGGTTTTATGACCGCTGAAGATTGCGAATACAATGTCAAGTTTGCAATGAATAATCCTGATTGCATTATCTACGGATTTGCGATCGGTGACTCTGGTTCAGAGAAGTCAAAAGTAGTAGTTGACACAGCATTTTCAATTACCGCTTTTGATGAATCTCACGAGACTTTTACCCTCAATGCTCCCTTTGAGAATGGCACAATGGCATCTAAGGGTGAAGCAGGTTCCAAACCAGGCGAAGTTACCAGTCGCATCAATCAGCAAGACCACATCAAACCCCAGATTTTCTTTCCTAGCATTGTCACCCTCAAAGACCCTACAGAAGCTAGTTTTTTGTATGTCTTCAACAACATCCTCAGAACGCGGCACTATGGCGCTCAAACCACCCGCACAGGTCGAGTCAGAAATGAGTTAATTGGTGTCGTATTTGCCGACGGCGAAATTACCAGTAACCTCCGCTGGACGCAAGCAATTTACGACAAATTGCAGGTTGAGGATAAACTTAATTCCAACAACCCTCTCAATGAAGATGATGTGATTATGGCTGCTAGGGCTGCTATCCAAACGTTACTGTCTGAGGAATTTATCGTGCATGAAGACTTTATTGGGGATAAGTTTACACCATTAGTGACAGAGGTTAAAGCTGTTATCGGCAATGAAGATGAACTCAAAAAAATGTTGAAGAAAGCCGATGACGAGGCTAAAGCTTACGCGAAGAAGCATATCAAGGGTAAGGCAGGAGCTACAGCAGCAGCGGAGTAACAACCATGACTTTTATTTACCGCTGTCAAATCGAGTTGCACGATAGCCTTTATTTTGCAACTCGCGAGATAGGGAGACTTTACGAAACTGAGCCGGTAATTCACAATTACGCGCTTTGTTACGCTCTCGGTTTGGTGGATAGCGAAATCTATTCCACCACCGTTTCTGAAGAACATTCCTATCGCTATTTCTGTCCCGAACAAGTTCCTAAATACGAGCCACATTTAACGGCGCTCAATCAACAGGGAATTTATGTTACTCCGGGGCGTTCTCTTTCTCACTCCTCTACTCTCAACACTTGGAAATACGCCAACAATAACTATCACGTTGAGATGGAAAAAACTCAGAAAAATATTCCTAGTTTTGGAAGAACCAAAGAAATTGCGCCCGAAAGCAAATTTGAGTTTTTCCTAATCTCAGATAAGTCTCTGAAACTAGCGAAATGGATTCGTCTGGGAAAGTGGATGAGCAAAGCAGCCGTCGAAATTTTAGAGCAGAAAGAAGTGAAGCGATCGCCCTCAGCAACAGACTTCATCTTTCCCTATCTTCTCAACCCTTTAGACGTGATGTTTTCCCATCAGGTGATTAGCTACGATGTGGTTAATATGCCTCCGGTTAGCCTCATCCAAAATGTCAAAATGCTAGGGCGATATTACGAGTTTGACAAACTCAAAATTCCGGCGTGTATGGAATACCGCTTTCGGGCAGATTAATAGGAGGCAGAGCCTCTAGAAATGCGTTCCCAGGTAGAACCTGGGAACGATAAAAATTAAACCAATTTTAAGCATTAACCCTTAACCAAATATGCCGCACAGCCTAGTCCTCAACCTCCTCCCTCTGGCCCCAATTCCCCCCGGATACCTCACCGGAAGACACCTGCACGCCCTCTTCCTCACCCTCGTGAGCTCCGTTGACAAAAAACTCGGCGATCGCCTCCACGATGCCACGGCCCAAAAATCTTTCACTCTCAGCCCTTTGCAAACTAAAAAATGCCCTTTCAAAAAACACCATTTCCTGCAATGGGAACACACAGAATCGATTCCAGAACATAGCCTCTGTTGGTGGCGGATTACTCTGCTTGATGACACTCTATTCGGCAAATTAACTAATCTTTGGCTGAACCTCAATCCGTCGAAGCCGTGGCATCTGGGGCCCGCCGATTTGATGATTACTAAGATTCTGGGAACGCCCCAAGTGGATCAGCCTTGGGCTAATGCTTGCGATTACTCTCAATTGTACGATCGCGCTTCGGAAACTAATCGCTTAATTGCCTTCAGTTTTGCGACTCCTACTACCTTTCGACAGGGAAAATTTGATTCCGTGATTCCTACTAGAGACTGCGTTTTTAACAGTCTTCTCAGTCGCTGGAATAAGTACAGCCCGATCGCAATTCCCGATCAGTCCTTCGATGCACTTTTTTCGACATTTGTCAATATACGCAGTGAAAAATTGACTAACTATCAAAGCGATTTTGTCGGCATGGTTGGGGAGGTTAGTTATCGGATTTTGGGAGATGTGGAGCCCTTAGTGATTAAGCAAATTAATGCTTTGGCTGATTTTGCTGTTTACTGCGGGGTGGGGAGGAAAACTCCGATGGGGATGGGAATGACTAGGCGAATAGTTGTTAATAAGAGTTCTTGATAACTTAACGTAAAACCCATAGTCCGGCAAGGGTTGAAACCCCTGCCTCAAAGCTAAAGTCCTCTTAAGAGGACTGCAAGAATGAATGATTAAATTACTTCTTCAGTCGGTTTCAGCCTTTGCGCTTACTGTTACCGAGAAGCTCAAAATATCATCAATGATTAAATTACTTCTTCAGTCGGTTTCAACCGACTTTAGCTATGAGACAGGGGTTTCAACCCCTGGCGGACTGGCGGACTGGCGGATCACTGGCGGATAACTAATTCCTCAAATTCTTTCGCCCCACGGGGAAATTAAATGTTTCAACCCCTGGCGGACTAGGAGCACTAATTCCAATTACCAATCTCTTACAAACCATCAAAATTATGAAGGATTTTGATTACATTTCGATCGCAACTCTCAACCAGTATTCTTACTGTCCTCACCGCTGCTGGCGAATGTCTTGTGCGGGAGAATTCACCGATAATCAGTATACCATAGAAGGGACAAGTTTGCACGATCGCGTTCACACGATGGGCGAGATTAATCGCGATGAAACTTGGCAGGTTCGGGCGATTTGGCTGAAATCTGAGCGCTACAAACTGATTGGGAAATCGGATTTGATTGAGTCGGCTGAGGGTGAGATTTATCCGGTGGAATACAAGCGCGGCCGGAAGGGGGAATGGGATAATGATGAGTTGCAGGTTTGCGCCCAAGCGCTTTGTTTAGAGGAGATGACGGGGAAAACTATTGCGACTGGATATGTGTATTACGCGCAGTCGCATCAGCGGCAATTAGTCGAGATTTCTGAGGGTTTGAGACAGGATGCGATCGCCACTATTGAAAAAGTCGGTGCTCTTTGGCGATCGGGAAATATCCCTTTACCAGTTTACATCGCTCGGTGTAAGGGATGCAGTCTTTTTCCCCAATGTCTGCCCCAAGCTGCCGCCAAAGTCAACCGCTATCAAGAAGCAAGTTAATCTGCAAATAGGAGATTTCACGATGGGAACAGTTTACATTACTCAAGAAGATGCTTTTATTGGCAAAGTGGATGAACGTCTGACGGTTAAAGCTGATAAAAAAAATCTCTTGGACGTGCCATTAATTAAGATTGATGGTGTTGTTGCATTGGGACGCGCCACAGTTTCGCCGGCTGTGGTTGTGGAACTGTTGGAACGTCACATTCCTTTGAGTTTTTTGACTGTAAACGGACGTTATTTGGGGAGGTTGGAACCGGAGATGACGAAAAATATCTTTGTGCGAAAAGCTCAGTGGCAAGCGGCTGGGGAATCGGAACAGGCGGTGCATTTAGTTAGGGGGTTTGTACGGGGAAAGCTCAAGAATTACCGCAATACTTTGTTAGAATGTCAGCGTAAATATTCTCCCCAGGAATTTGAAAAGCCCATCGCCCAATTGAAACAAGTAATCGCGTCTATTGACAAAACTTCCAATATTAATTCTCTGCGAGGATTGGAGGGGGCGGGTAGTGCGACTTATTTTGGCTGCTTCAATCGGCTGATTCGCGTGCCGGAATTTAGCTTTGAAGTTCGCCGCCGCCGTCCGCCTACTGACCCGGTAAATTCTCTGTTAAGTTTGGGATATTCTCTGCTGCGGCACGATGTTCAAAGTGCGGTGAATATTGTGGGATTCGATCCCTATTTGGGATATTTGCATTTTGAGGGGTATGGGCGTCCTTCTTTAGCGCTGGATTTGATGGAAGAATTTCGACCTTTGGTAGTTGATGCTGTAGTCTTGACGGCGATTAATTTGCAGAAAGTTTCGCCTAATGATTTTACTGCAGAACCCTTGAGCGGCGCGGTTTCTTTGACAAAAGAAGCGCTGCACAACTTTTTGCGACTTTACGAACAAAAGAAACAGTCAAAGTTCAAGCATCCAGTGATGGAAAAGTTGTGTACTTATCAAGAAGCTTTTGAAATTCAAGGGCGGTTGATGGCTAAGTATTTGATGGGTGAAATTGATAAGTATCCGCCTTTGGTTCTGAAATAGGGAGGCGATCGAGTTATGTTTGTTTTGGTTTGCTACGATATATCAGAGGACAAGCGCCGCACTAAGATTCACAACATTCTCAAGTCTTATGGGGAATGGAAGCAGTATTCGGTGTTTCATTGCGACGTGACGGATATCCAGTATGCCCGGATGCGCCAACGTCTGAGTAGGGTGATTAAGTCGGAAGAAGACAGCATCCTGTTTCACTATTTGTGCGCTTGCTGTCAGGGCAAGATCGAGCGGATTGGCGGCCGGGCACCGATCGATACTACGATTTTTATGGTGTGATTTTGCGTCTGGCTGTAGATGTTGAACGGAGGGGGTGAATTTTAATGACTGAAAGCTTTACTAGGACTGGGTTTGCAGTGGTTTGTACCTCAGGCGGGTCAGACGCAAATGCTGAAAGCTTTACTGGGAGAGAGTTTGAGGTCTATTTGAATTTTGCCCTCTTGACAGGGCGATCGCTGAAACGGTATATTGATTGCAATCAGACGCAACTGAACCTTGAAAACCTTATATTTCAAGCCTCCTAAACCCCGGCGGCCGGAAACAACCTAAAACCCTATCAGGGATTGAAACGTGTCGCGGGTTAACAATATAGAAAAGTTTAACTGCCGGAAACAACCTAAAACCCTATCAGGGATTGAAACCGCGCTGCTTGACCTGAAAACCACGACGCGCAAGCAAGCCGGAAACAACCTAAAACCCTATCAGGGATTGAAACAAAGCAATCTGTCATGTTTTACACGGATGACGATCCGCCGGAAACAACCTAAAACCCTATCAGGGATTGAAACCCGCAACACATGAGACATCAGTTATAGTACGCCGGCCGGAAACAACCTAAAACCCTATCAGGGATTGAAACGTAAATCTCCCGGCGGGCATTCGTTAATGCAGTACGGCCGGAAACAACCTAAAACCCTATCAGGGATTGAAACACTCCAATCAGCCGACAAACTAACGCCGCTGCCGGAGGCCGGAAACAACCTAAAACCCTATCAGGGATTGAAACATATTTTGGAATAGGAAAACCAGTGTTTGCCAAAGGCCGGAAACAACCTAAAACCCTATCAGGGATTGAAACGTCAGATAACTTATGAATCTTTAGATTTGATTTGGCCGGAAACAACCTAAAACCCTATCAGGGATTGAAACCCTAAGAATTTTGGGAATGCGTGAGAAAGCTTGACCAGTATAAGCCGGAAACAACCTAAAACCCTATCAGGGATTGAAACGAAAATGAAAGATTGCGAAAAGAGGCTCGGGATAAGCCGGAAACAACCTAAAACCCTATCAGGGATTGAAACGTGGACATACTTAGGCATTTTAGCTGATATCCCAGCCGGAAACAACCTAAAACCCTATCAGGGATTGAAACGGAAATCTGGCACATATTTTACCTCACTTTCGTGCCGGAAACAACCTAAAACCCTATCAGGGATTGAAACCGGCAAACCGGGCTTTCTAATGCGACAAGCGCAGCCGGAAACAACCTAAAACCCTATCAGGGATTGAAACAAGTATCCGAACTTGCCTATCAAGACTGCGTAATGCCGGAAACAACCTAAAACCCTATCAGGGATTGAAACATGCGATCGACAAATCTAAGGTACTCGCCCAAACGCCGGAAACAACCTAAAACCCTATCAGGGATTGAAACCTAGCAGTTCTACAGGGTGAGGGTGCAACTCGCAGCCGGAAACAACCTAAAACCCTATCAGGGATTGAAACACGGTAGTAACGGGTGTAACGCGGATGATCGGGTTGCGCCGGAAACAACCTAAAACCCTATCAGGGATTGAAACCGGAGTCTGGGAACAGAGCCAGAATTTTACCGTAAAACGCCGGAAACAACCTAAAACCCTATCAGGGATTGAAACGAATGCCGCCAAAGGCGATCGGCTTCGCCGATTAGCCGGAAACAACCTAAAACCCTATCAGGGATTGAAACGAGGATTGATTATTCAGAGGCTAAAGTGCGGCCCTGCCGGAAACAACCTAAAACCCTATCAGGGATTGAAACAATAATAATGACTTCATAGCCCGCCTGCTCTGCCGCCGGAAACAACCTAAAACCCTATCAGGGATTGAAACCGAGTCTTCAATACTGCCTGCCGCTTCATAACCGCCGGAAACAACCTAAAACCCTATCAGGGATTGAAACCTTTTCCTGGCTCCGATCGCGCCAATATTCACGCCGGAAACAACCTAAAACCCTATCAGGGATTGAAACTTTAACAAACGTTCTAACGTCAAAACTGGAAAGGCCGGAAACAACCTAAAACCCTATCAGGGATTGAAACTGTTTCAAAAACTAAATCGATAGTCGGCAAACCCAAGCCGGAAACAACCTAAAACCCTATCAGGGATTGAAACTGAGAACACTGATAAACTTGATTTTCAAATAAAGCCGGAAACAACCTAAAACCCTATCAGGGATTGAAACTTTAGCTAATTCATCAACATCCCAAAACCCTTTAACGCCGGAAACAACCTAAAACCCTATCAGGGATTGAAACGAGTTAAAACAACTCATCAAAAAGTAAGTTTTATAAAGCCGGAAACAACCTAAAACCCTATCAGGGATTGAAACTTTAATCCCAGTAATCTAAGCCCTTGGAAAGTGGTCAAGCCGGAAACAACCTAAAACCCTATCAGGGATTGAAACGACCTGACTCAAACTAATGCCGAAACAGGATTTCTCGCGCCGGAAACAACCTAAAACCCTATCAGGGATTGAAACACGAGTCAACAATATAGAGAAGTTTAATGCTGTTAAGCCGGAAACAACCTAAAACCCTATCAGGGATTGAAACCCGACAAGTGGCGGCGAGGCACCGCTACTTCATCCGCCGGAAACAACCTAAAACCCTATCAGGGATTGAAACCTGATTGGCGGCTTGGTCGTCGGTGCTGTTGCGCCGGAAACAACCTAAAACCCTATCAGGGATTGAAACGAAAAGTTAGGTCAGGCAAGAGAAAGGAATGAAGCCGGAAACAACCTAAAACCCTATCAGGGATTGAAACCCGCCGTAAAAGCGGAAACCCGATTCACAGAAGATGAGCCGGAAACAACCTAAAACCCTATCAGGGATTGAAACCAGTGCTAGGTGATAGGTTTGCGTGTGAGTAGCCAGCCGGAAACAACCTAAAACCCTATCAGGGATTGAAACAGCGGATTGTTGATCCATGTGTAGGCGCGGCCGCTAGAAGCCGGAAACAACCTAAAACCCTATCAGGGATTGAAACGCAAATCCTATTTTTTCAGGAACTATCAATAATTCGGCCGGAAACAACCTAAAACCCTATCAGGGATTGAAACGTACCCAATATTCGGGGTTTTCTTCGTCAAAATCTTGGGGCCGGAAACAACCTAAAACCCTATCAGGGATTGAAACGCGAATATTACTCGCTGCACTCCGGCAGCTACCGCCGGAAACAACCTAAAACCCTATCAGGGATTGAAACTCAAACCGAGAGAGATTGCAAGACTAGAGTTTTCGGGCCGGAAACAACCTAAAACCCTATCAGGGATTGAAACTGCCGGTGCTGGTGTTTGGGTTTGCGCCGCCTGGCCGGAAACAACCTAAAACCCTATCAGGGATTGAAACCCCTTGATACATCTGCTACGCTAAATCCTGAGCGGCCGGAAACAACCTAAAACCCTATCAGGGATTGAAACTTAGGAGGGAACAACCCCCCTGACAACACGCCACGCCGGAAACAACCTAAAACCCTATCAGGGATTGAAACAAACCAGTTGAAAGCTCGCCGCAAAAAATCCACCGCGCCGGAAACAACCTAAAACCCTATCAGGGATTGAAACACTGAAAAGTTGAGAGAAGAAGTGCGGCAAGTGCGATCGCAAGCCGGAAACAACCTAAAACCCTATCAGGGATTGAAACTGGGGTAATTACAGCAGCATCGGTTTGTGCCAATACCTTAGCCGGAAACAACCTAAAACCCTATCAGGGATTGAAACTTCTGTGCAATCTGTGACGGCTACTGAGTGCGACTACGAGCCGGAAACAACCTAAAACCCTATCAGGGATTGAAACCTCCAGTTCTTCGCGTCTGTGTTCGTCAATGTCTTCGCCGGAAACAACCTAAAACCCTATCAGGGATTGAAACGCTTACAAAACCCTCGGGCAGCGTCCAGCCAAGCCGGAAACAACCTAAAACCCTATCAGGGATTGAAACCCCGGTAATTTCCGGGAACTACTCACCGCAGGACAAGCCGGAAACAACCTAAAACCCTATCAGGGATTGAAACCCCATACCCGGAAGACAGCCTAATTATGCTAGTCACGCCGGAAACAACCTAAAACCCTATCAGGGATTGAAACTCTTGAATTTTGCCGACTCAAAGCTCGGCGCTGGGGCCGGAAACAACCTAAAACCCTATCAGGGATTGAAACAAGAGTTCCTACATGACGTAACAGGCGAGCGCCGTGCCGGAAACAACCTAAAACCCTATCAGGGATTGAAACTGGGTAGGTAAAATCGTCACCAGCAAGCCCTGTGCCGGAAACAACCTAAAACCCTATCAGGGATTGAAACTTGCCGAACCCTAGGGTTCTCCAAAAAACTTTAGCCGGAAACAACCTAAAACCCTATCAGGGATTGAAACCATTTACAAACTCCATTTACGATCGCCAACACTCCGCCGGAAACAACCTAAAACCCTATCAGGGATTGAAACTAGAAGGTTGGGCATATTGTAGGCGAGAAATTGAAGGAGCCGGAAACAACCTAAAACCCTATCAGGGATTGAAACAAAAACCAGCAGCAGTTCCGACTCGAAACCCACGCCGGAAACAACCTAAAACCCTATCAGGGATTGAAACTGAGTACCAGGCAACCGGGAGCTTGGCAGCCATCACGCCGGAAACAACCTAAAACCCTATCAGGGATTGAAACCTGCAAGCCACCAACTAGGCTTGGCTTGTAATGATGGCCGGAAACAACCTAAAACCCTATCAGGGATTGAAACGAGCAAATTCAAGGGTGTAGCCTGTCCTATTCCCGGCCGGAAACAACCTAAAACCCTATCAGGGATTGAAACGTGAGTTTTATTGTTACAAGTTTTATTTTATGAAGCCGGAAACAACCTAAAACCCTATCAGGGATTGAAACCCATGTATGTAGACGTTACTCCGCCAGATGATGAGCCGGAAACAACCTAAAACCCTATCAGGGATTGAAACAAACACGCCTACTTAGACATTGAAAGACGCCAAGCCGGAAACAACCTAAAACCCTATCAGGGATTGAAACAAAATTCCTAGCGCTGGTTCTACGCCGCGAGATTGAGCCGGAAACAACCTAAAACCCTATCAGGGATTGAAACGACACTATTTGTATCCTATATGGCGGCCAAGGGAGCCGGAAACAACCTAAAACCCTATCAGGGATTGAAACCCAATTCCCTCCTTAGAAATTCAAGAAAAAATTTGCTTGCCGGAAACAACCTAAAACCCTATCAGGGATTGAAACTACACAAAGAGAGTTAGCAGAAAAGGCAGGGATTAGCCGGAAACAACCTAAAACCCTATCAGGGATTGAAACTGGAAGTTCAGAATCTAACAGAGCAACTTAACCAAGCCGGAAACAACCTAAAACCCTATCAGGGATTGAAACGAACTAATTGGTAAGACAATCCCGCAAGGAACAATTAGCCGGAAACAACCTAAAACCCTATCAGGGATTGAAACTTTTTATGAGGCGATGAAAGGGGATAAGCGCAAAGCCGGAAACAACCTAAAACCCTATCAGGGATTGAAACTTGAACAGCAACACTTTTAGCATTGAGCAAAAAAGCCGGAAACAACCTAAAACCCTATCAGGGATTGAAACGGTAAGTGGTAGGGAGTAAGAATTGAAGGAAGGGCCGGAAACAACCTAAAACCCTATCAGGGATTGAAACCTGTACGCGGCAATCTTCGATTGAGGTTGCCGCGCGCCGGAAACAACCTAAAACCCTATCAGGGATTGAAACATTGAATTTGGGTAGTTGGTCGTACATGGGTTTGCCGGAAACAACCTAAAACCCTATCAGGGATTGAAACTTTCGGAAGTATTCACCAGAGGAGGAGACAGGAGGAAAGAGGGTATTCTTCTCCTGACTCCTGACTCCTGACTCCTTCACAAGCCGGAAACAAGTTTACTTCCAACACTTGTCACAGCACAGGTAGTGGTCATAGATAATCTCACCTTTGATAAAAGTGGTCGGATTCAGGAATTGATTCAAACAGCAGGGTGTAGACTATTATATTTACCGCCATACTCTCCAGAGTTTAACAAAATTGAACAAAGAAGAGTCTTGACTAAAAAGTCAAATTCGCAAACAGCTTGATGAGTTTGATTGCTTACATTTTGGCCACCCTTGGATGTCTTGCCTTGCGTCCTAACACGGGCGGTTGCTATATGTGATTTCCCAGATTATTCAATTGAAAAAATACCAAAATTATGACCAATCAAACAACTTCTCCACTCCTACTGGGTTCCTTCAAAATCGGAGATTTATCCTTAAAAAATCGGGTAGTCATGGCACCCCTAACGAGAGCCAGAGCCGGTGAAGCGCGGATTCCCAACGCCTTGATGGCAGAGTATTACGCTCAGCGAGCCTCCGCTGGTTTAATCATTACAGAAGCCACAGTGGTTTCTACTCAAGGTAATGGTTGGCTCAATACGCCCGGTATTTATTCAGACGAGCAAGGCGAAGCTTGGAAACAAATTGTGACTGCGGTTCATGCCCGCGAAACACCGATTTTCATGCAGCTTTGGCACACCGGACGAGCTTCCCACAGCAGTTTTCATGAAAACAATCAATTGCCAGTTGCAGCCTCTGCCATCAAAATAAACGGAGAAGGCATTTATACCCCTCTAGGCAAACAACCCTACGAAACCCCCCGCGCTCTAGAAACCGATGAAATCTCCCTGGTTGTAGAAGATTATCGCAAGGCAGCCGAACGAGCAAAAATGGCAGGTTTTGACGGTGTAGAAATTCACGCTGCAAACGGCTATCTCATTGACACGTTCCTGCAAACAAAAACCAATCACCGCACAGATTCCTATGGCGGCAGAGTTGAAAATCGCTACCGTTTTCTTAAGGAAATTGTAGAGGCGATTATCACAGTATTTCCGGCAAACCGAGTGGGAGTTAGACTTTCTCCCAACGGTATTTACAATGATATGGGTTCTCCAGAATATCGCGAAGATTTTCTGTATTTCGCAGGGCAGTTAAATGCCTATGATTTAGCTTACCTTCACTTGGTGGACGGTTTGGCTTTTGGCTTTCATGAATTGGGAACGCCGATGATGATAGGAGAGTTTCGCGATGTGTTTGCAGGGCCGCTCGTCGGCAACTGCGGATATACTCAAGAACAGGCTGAAACGGCCCTGAATAGCAAAGTTGCGGATTTAATTGCTTTCGGTCGGGATTTTATCAGCAATCCTGACTTGGTAGAGCGTTTTACTAATGGTTGGCCGCTCAATCCGCCTGCTGAAGTCGGCGTCTGGTATTCTTTTGGGCCTGAAGGTTATATCGATTTCCCTACCTATCAGGAATCTCAAGCTATTTCCTGAGCCTCAGATTACACGGGTGACACCTGCTGTTATACCAATTTAATGTGAAGTTGCACATATCTCGATCCCCCTCGCATCCCCCTTCTTAAGGGGGACGAAAGATCGGAATCTTGTCCCCCCCTTATTAAGGGGGGCGCCAGGGTGATCGGATTCTACGGGGCCTCATAAAAAATTGGTATAATAGCCCAGACTTCTTAAAGAAGTCTGGGCTCTGGGTAATCTAAAATTGATTCACTGCTTCGTACTCTTCCCAAGCTGCTTTTGCACCAAATTCAACGATCGCACTCAAATCACAAGCATATTCTCCAGCACAACTAAAAGAACCAAGTTCCAACACATAAAGCTCTCCCTCTGACTCGCAGATATCGATCGTGTAAACAGATTCTGGATACCAACTCACTTGGACAGAAAACTTCTATAAGATAGTTTTCTAAATATCCTCCGCTGATTCTTTCATCAACTCTTTCTTCTCCCACTAAATACAGAGAACCCGTAATAATTTGATTTTTATAAACAAAAAATCTCCATTCTTTCGTAATTGCTCGCTTCCCACTGACTAATACCAATGTAGTTTCGTCTCTTTTTAATTCACTTCCTAGAGACTGCATGGTATAGCAATCCTAAATGATTTGTGTAATTCTTGTAGGGGCTCTCCCCCCCGTGGTTGCCCCGATGCAGGCTGGGGTAGGCACTCTTAGCACTACCCCAACATATTTTTACTGATTTAGGATTGCTATATTTAAAATATTCAGGTTAAAAACCCCAGCTCGAAATGACTTCATATTGCTGTCAGGTCGGACAAACAAATCTCCATCGGATTTGAAGTATTCCAGAATTTATGTTTTTCTTCTGAGCAATTCGCCCAAAGAAAGAAGGAAATATTTATTATTTAACAAGTATTGACTGAAATAAGTGTAGTAACTGGAACAGCGGAGATGCTTTTCGTCCATATAAGCTCCCGGAATCCACGAAGTTCTTAAGATATCCCGACCCAAATTTAGGGTTCCCATGAATAAAACACAATCATCAGGGGGGAAATATTGATGAGCTGCTTCAGGGCGAAAATTGAGATATTTAGTTTCTTGGTAAATGTATCCTTGTTTCTGTAGTTCGGCCAAAAATTCTGATTCGCGATCGTAAATATCTTGTTCAATCAACCAATTTACTTTTTTCATGACAGTCTGATGTTCGATCGGTATTTGAGGGGCAACTCCCGCAAAGAGAGCGAAAATGACTCGATCTAGCCCAAAGGCAAAAAGGCAGTTGAGATCGAGAACGTTTCCTCATATCCTAATAAGCGTAGGACATTTCAAAACATCCGAGCTGCTAGCTCAGCTTTTGAGTACCTGAAAATAATCAATAGCGGAAGCGCTTTTAACAAGATGGCACAAAATCACAAATCAACGGTTATCATCACCGGCGCTTCCTCCGGCGTCGGTTTGTACGGCGCGAAAGCTCTCGCAGACAAGGGATGGCACGTAGTCATGGCCTGTCGGGACGTGCGGAAAGCCGGAGACGCCGCCCGAGAGTTGGGCATACCTGAAGGCAGTTTCTCCATCATGGAGATTGACTTGGGCGATTTGGAGAGCGTGCGTCGGTTTGCTCGGGCATTTAAGGCCAGCGGCAGGCCTCTGGACGCTTTGGTGTGCAACGCGGCCATTTATATGCCTTTGATTAAGGAACCGCTGCGGAGCCCGGAGGGTTACGAGTTGACGATGACTACCAATCACTTGGGTCATTTCCTGCTGTGCAACCTGATGATGGAAAATATGAAGCCTTCCTATTATTCCGATGCGAGAATCGTGATTTTGGGAACCGTGACTCACAATCCAGACGAGTTGGGCGGGAAGATTCCGCCGCGCCCGGATTTGGGCAATTTTGAGGGTTTTGAAGCGGGTTTCAAAGACCCGATTTCGATGGCTGACGGCAAGAAGTTTGAACCGGTCAAGGCTTACAAAGATAGCAAAGTTTGCAACGTGCTGACGATGCGGGAATTGCACCGCCGCTTTCACGAATCCACGGGGATTACTTTCACTTCGCTGTATCCGGGATGCGTTGCGGATACGCCGCTGTTCCGCAACCACTATCCTTTGTTTCAGAAGCTGTTCCCGCTGTTTCAGAAGAATATCACCGGGGGTTACGTGTCGCAGGAGTTGGCGGGGGAAAGGCTGGCGATGGTGGTTGCCGATCCCGAATACAAGCAATCTGGGGCTTATTGGAGTTGGGGGAACCGCCAGAAAAAAGATGGTAAGTCTTTTGTGCAAAAGGTTTCTCCCCAGGCCCGCGATGATGAAAAAGGCGAGCGGATGTGGGAGTTGAGCGCTAAGTTGGTGGGATTGACTGACGGGGCTCAAATGGGTGCTGCGGCTAGTGCGGGCCGGTCTGCATAATTCAAAGTTACAAATCCCCTTTATCAGGCTTGGCGGTTGAAACGGCGTCTACGCACAGGAGGTGGGTAGACGCGGACTCAATAATAAAGGGGGTCTTAAAGTCGGATTTGGTATGATATCAATTCCGGTTGCGCTCCTCCGGAATTGTTGACTGTTGAGTGTTGACTGTTGAGTGTTGACTGTTGAGTGTTGACTGTTGAGTGTTGACTGTTGACTGTTGAGTGTTGACTGTTGACTGTTGAGGGGCGGGTCGAAAAACTGAATGGTTGAGTGTTAACTGTTGACTCGATTTTATTATTCCGATGCAAGCGGAAACGATATGATGCACCAAAATCAAAGAAACCGGGTTTTTTAGTGGCTCTGCGGGTTGTAACTCACATCTTGCACTATTCTTAAGAACAGGCAAGATGCCTGTTCCACAAGAACATTTATCACTTGTAGAACAGGCATCTTGCCTGTTCATAAAAAGATTATTGAGAATGGTGCAAGAACTCAGTTGTAACCCGTCTTTTCGGAAACAACCCGGTTTCTGGTTTACCCGGGCGTCTAGGACTGTTATGGTCGCTGCGTTAGCATGAAAGCGTAGGTTTTGCAACCCAAAATAGCGCCTTTTTTTTACTGTTTGCGATCGACTTACACGATATTTTTTCGGATAAGAATCCGGTTGGTGCGTAAGTGTTGGGAAATGAACAGCCGTCGATCGACCTTTTGGTTTGTAGCGTCGCCGAAACTGTTGGCTGCGACGGCTGTTTCCTTTTTTGCTGTTAAAATTGATTTTTACTTGAGGGTGCTAAGTTCCTGAAAATATTTTCCCCCACTTAAGCGAGATAATAATTATATTCTATGGCTTGTCGATCGCAAAAACTATTTTTATTCGCTGGTATTTTTGGGTTAGTTTGGCTGGGAAAACCAGCGAAAACATCCGCTAGCACAGTTGAAATTTTGACCTCAAATGTTGAGGATTTGGCAGCAGTCAGCAGCGGAGGCGATCGAGCTTTAGCCCCCAACGATACCACTTTTGACAAACCCGAAGACTTGCGGATAAAAGACGAGGAAACGCAGTTACCCACAGAGTCAGAACGATCGGTGGGGGCGGAAACTCCCGACTTACCGCCGTCTGCGGCAAATTCAGTCGATGTGACATCTTACACCATTCTCAAGAACAGGCAAGATGCCTGTTCCACAAGGAGTGGGTTTTCTTGTGGGGTGGGCATCCTGCCCGCCCGTAAAAGGCTTATTGACAATGGTGCAACATCTCAGGCCGATCGCACATTCAGCACAAAAACTCAAGAAACCGAGCTTTTTAACTCAGATCAAAAGCTAGAAGAAAATATTGACCGACAAAAAATTGATTTGGGTATCGATCGCGACTTGCAACTCAGTCAACTGCCCAACCCAATTTTCCCGCGAGAACCCGAATTACCAGCTCCTGAGCCGCCGCAACCGCCTGCGCCGTCTCCCCTCCCACCCACCCAGCCAACACCCGCTGAAAGCGAAATTAGACCGGGGATTCCGGGTACAATTAAGGTCGCTGGCTTTGAATTTGAGGGCAACACAGCTTTTAGCGATCGCGAACTCGCAGAAGTTACGCAACAGTTTGCGGGACGCGAAATCACCTTTGCTGAACTGATCGCAGCAGAAGCAGCCGTTACTCAAAAATATGTAGCGGCAGGATACATCAATTCCGGCGCTGTAATTCCCGCCAACCAAACCTTTCCGAGAGAAGGAGGTGTGGTGAAAATTCAGATTGTAGAAGGCGGATTAGATGAAATTGTGATTACTGGAAACAGGCGCTTAAATTCAAATTACGTGCGATCGCGCCTTGAGCGCGCTACCAGACGCCCCCTCAACCGATATCGGTTGCTGGAAGCCTTGCAAATGCTGCAACTCGACCCCTTAATTGCCAATATTTCCGCCGAATTGCAAGCCGGAAGCCGCCCGGAAAACAGCCGCTTAGAAGTGCGGGTAAAAGAAGCAAACAGCTTTAGCGGTGAAGTGTTCGCAGACAACAACCGATCGCCCAGTGTCGGCAGTTTTCGGCGCGGTGTTCGCATCAATCAAGCTAATTTACTCGGTTTGGGCGACGGATTAGAGGTATCTTATGCTAACACCGACGGCAGCAATGAATTTAACGGCAGCTACACAGTCCCCGTCAACGCGCGCAACGGCACGATTGGGTTAGCTGCGAGTGCTGCTAGCACCAATATCATCGAGGAACCGTTTGATGCTGCACAAATCGAGGGGAAATCGCGGAGTTACGAGTTAACTTACCGCCAGCCGATTGTCGAAAAGCCCGATCGCACTTTGGCTTTGGGACTGAGTTTTTCCCGGCAAGAAAGCGATACATTCCTGTTGGGGGAACGGTTTGCGCTTTCGGCGGGAGCAAACGATCGCGGCGAAACCCGGGTTTCGGCTGTGCGCTTTTTTCAAGAATACGTGCAGCGGAGTTCCAGCCAAGTGTTCGCGGCGCGATCGCAGTTTTCCGTCGGCACTAATCTGTTCGGCGCTACTGCGAACGATAGCGGGCCCGACAGCCGCTTTTTGGCATGGCGTGGACAAGCCCAGTACGTGCGGCTGCTAGCGCCAGAAACCTTGCTGATAGTGCGTTCCGATATTCAATTAGCCGATCGCCCTCTGCTTTCCCTAGAACAAATTGGGATCGGTGGCGTTCAAAGCGTGCGCGGATACCGCCAAGATTTGCTGTTAACTGATAGCGGTGCGATCGCGTCTGCAGAAGTGCGAATCCCGGTTTGGCGTGTCCCGGAAGTCGAAGGATTGTTACAAATCGCTCCGTTTATCGATTTTGGGGTAGGGTGGAACCATTCGGAGGAAAACCCGAATCCTGACTCGGATAAACTGCTGGGTGCGGGTTTGGGGCTGGTTTGGCAGATGGGCGATCGGTTGAATGTGCGTTTAGACTATGGTATTCCTTTGATCAATGCTCGATCGGGCGATCGAACTTTGCAGGAAAAAGGCATCTACTTTAGAATCAATTATTTTCCGTTTTAAATTGTAGGTTGGGTTGAGTGCGATCGAACTCCAACACTTCTCTTCGCCCAACACTACTTTAAGTCCTCTCAATCAGTTGATGAACCGCACTAACCACCAATTCAGGCTGATCTAGTGGTATAAGATGCCCGCTATTTTCTGCAATGATCTGTTGGCTATTTGAGGATAGTTGAGTCAAATCTAACTGAAGTGATGCCCATTGCTGGAATCTTTCATCACTCATCTCTGGATTTTTAAAGCCTTGACTTAATACAATCAAAGGCAGGTTCCCTAGTAGTGTACTCCCTTGCAGTGGCTTAAAGCTCCTTTTCATGTTGGCAAGCTCACTTGACATAGTTGCCCAATAACAGGGACGGTAACAGGAAGATTTGTAGGTGTCAAATAAGGCTTGTACTGTCAACGGATATTTTTGGATTTTTTGTTTGATATCCTTAAACATTGGCAACAGATTCATATCTCCGATTAATCGTAACACTCCAACCCGACTGGCAATTCTCAGAAGCTGATAAAGCACAATTGCCATTTTCATACGCTTCCATATTGCGGGTGTTATTTGATCTTCATGGACAGAATCAACCAGCACCAATCCGACCACTTCTTCTGGATATTGGCTAGCATATAGTCGCATATTGCCTCCACCCAACGAGTGTCCAACTAAAATATAGGGAGGTTCGATCTCAGCTTTGGCCAACAGGGCGTGTAATTCATCAACACTCTGCTGACTTGTGCGAGGTGTCCTGGGATTGGGATCGCTCCAACCCAACCCTGCTCGATCGTAGGTACAGACACGAGTAAACTTAGCAATTTCAGATGGAACCAAGCCCCATGTAATTGAGGAAGCGCCACCGCCAGCATCCATGATGACTGTTGGTGTCCCTTGTCCCACACAGTTGAGATGTAGACGAAATCCCCCAATATCAAACAGTTCACCCTGCGGAGGATACCTGCGTCGATCAATTATTTGACTGACTGCTTGATAGAGACTCCCAGCAAATAAGCTGATTGCACTAATACCTAGAGCAAGCACGATCAATTTTTCTGTGATTGTCATAGCAAAATTTATAAAACTGATACCATTGCACTCAAGTTTATCTTTTCTAACGATTAATTTGCCGCATAACGGTCGTGTTCATCGGACGCAAAAACCTCTCGAACTCCACGAAGGAAACCCGTACGTTCCGCTGCAACACGGTTGTTATGTTTTTATTTTTGCGTAAAGTTCATCAACATTCATTGCTCGATATTCTTCTAGCACTCTTTGATGAACATTTTCTCCTATACTTTCGATTACATCATATAGCTTTCGACATAAGTAGCAGAAATAAATACAAAACTCCTCCGACGGTTTACTATGCTTTACATTAAAATGATTGACTGCTACTACACCTTTACCTTGTGATTCAGGTTGCAAAATTACTACTGTACTAGCTTTTTGGTATTCATTTACACCTGCGTGAGCAAAATACTCATTTCTCATATTCAAAATAGAATTATGAAATTCTATTGCATCCTTATCTACCCTCCGAACGTGATCTTCTTCAATTTTGCTCTTACGCCCTTTAGCAGTAGCAAAGCATTTTCCATAGGTGACTATTGCTGACATCCATAATGAGTATGCGATTTCGCTATTCTCAATATCTTTGATCATAGACATAAGCTCATGAGCATGATTCAAGTCGTGCATAATTTGAGTTAAACCTGATAAACGCTTAGCCAAAGCACTATCAGCCACCAAATATGGATGCTCTATGCCACTCTTATCCTTAAACCTTAGAGTTGGTTTGTTTTCATCATTTGATTCAAAGGCAACAGGAAAAACCACGATTAATCTCTCCTATGGGTGAGACCCTGAAAAACATAACTTATAATTATATCGCAGTTGCGGTACAATACTGCATATAGTTGAAAAATACCGCATATCGATGATGCAGTCAACCCCTTCTTACTCCCCATCAGAATCTCCTTTCCTAGATCGAGTTCGCCACACGATTCGACTCAAGCACTTAACTTGATGGGTGAAAGAGATTCGATCTAACACCCTCAGCGATCAGCTTTATGAAGGTATGAATAGAAGAATACTCAAATGATCTGTATCCAGTAAATATTTCATAGCTCATCTTGAGCTTCGAGGAGAGACTCATCCCCTTGGCGAATCGCTCGTCCATAGGCAAGTAGCTCCTCAAAGGCAGGTTCATCTTTGAAAGACCCTATAATTTGTTGCAACCAATTCGTCGGTTGAGAAGCCACAATTTGCTTCTGCAACTCAGTGATCGCTGCTTCCACTACTGCAAGCCGTTCCTCTAAAGTGTTAATTGCCATTTGAGTATTCCCTAATTAATCCTTCCTATCCTAAAGTAATTTCATGCGGATAAGGTGGCAGTCATAAACCGACGCTCACGGTCAGCAGCATAAGCTATGCAGGCTTTTAAATCTTCTCGCGTCAGATCGGGAAAATCATCGATAATTTCTGCTTCGGTCATCTCGGAAGCCAGGTACTCAAGCAGTTCATAAACCGTAATTCGTAAGCCGCGTACACAAGGCTTACCACCGCGTTTATTGGGTTCGATCGTGATATGGTTTCGGTAGTTCATAGTTAGAATTATCGCGATCGTGTTCTCGACCTTTGCAAAATCTTAGCCTGTGGCTGTGGCTCTGGCAAGGTTGTCAATCTTGTTTTTAATACGATTTAACCCTTATTCTACGTCCCTAACTGCTGCAACAACTCTTGAATGGATAAAACAGGTATAGGCGAACTCAAGAAACCTTTATTATCGCGGGTCAGAATCGCATCTAACCCTTGAGCAACTGCACCAAAAATTTGAACAGCATCTTCAAAATCAACCAAACCAGAGTTGAAAGCAGATTCCAAAACGGCTCGATCAATAGGACAAATGACCATAGCAGTCAGCGTTTCTAAAACCGCTTGCCGTGCTTGCTCAACGCTGCGAGTATGTTTGCGAGAAATGTAGAAAATATCCGTGAGCGTTGTCGCTGTAACATAACCGATTAGTTGCCCAGCATCGATCGCTTGAAACAACAACTCCGCATCTTGAAAAAATGGCTCTCGCTGCAACAGAAAATCTAGGACAATGTTGGTATCAATTAAAACTCTCACTAAAGATACTTCTCCACCCGTCGCGCTTCCAACATTGCAGCCACGTCCTCATCTGTCGGTGCGGGTTGGTCTGTCTTTAGCAAGCCTCGCATCCGCTGAATCGCACCAGAACGCTCGGCCCTGGCAACTGGCTGATCTTGTAAGGACTCAATGATGGCGCCCACTAACGCAAGGCGATCGCTCGGTGGCAGTTTGAAGACCAGCTCCTTGACTTCTTGTAGTAACATAGACGGCTCCTAAGATTGAAGGTGTCTACCATCTAGTATGAATGATCGGACGCATATTCTACACACATATTTAAACACAAACAGATTTCCTCAGCCGTCACACTGAAAAAAGCTATCTTTATTATATTGGGGAAAAGTCCACTTTAGCGGTGAAAGAGAGTCGATAGAACACTGGGGCGATCGCACTGATATAATCCAAATATATAATTCTGATGGAACCGGAAACGATATTATTTATATAACAGGATTAAAGCTATGTCTCGCCTGTCTTCCGGCCTACTGTTTGTTTTCTTATTGCTATTTCCCTCGACAACCTTTGCCCAAATCATCCCCGATAATACCCTGGGCCCGGAAAGTTCGCGGACTGTTCCCGATACTATCAACAACTTACCCTCAGATAGAATCACTGGCGGTGCAACTCGTGGCGTTAACCTCTTTCACAGCTTGCGCGAATTTAACATCCGTGAAGGGCGGGGAGCTTATTTTGAAAATCCCAGCGGAATTGCTAACATCTTCACCCGCGTTACGGGCGGCAACCCTTCTAATATTTTAGGAACTCTGGGAGTTTTAGGCAACGGCAACTTATTTTTAATTAATCCGAAAGGAATTATATTCGGCCCGAATGCTCGGTTAGATTTGCGCGGTTCCTTTATCGGTTCAACCGCTGACAGTATTGTGTTTAATAACGGCTTTGAATTCAGCAGCACAAACCCGCAAACATCCCCGCTTTTAACCGTTAATATTCCCGTTGGTTTAAGATTTAGAGACAATCCCGGTGCAATTGTCAATCAATCGACGGCTGTAGGAAAGATAAACCTGCCAGTCTCTGCTGTGCCAATCCCGATTAGCGATCGAGTTGGTTTAGCAGTAGAACCCGGTCAAACCTTAGCACTAATTGGCGGCGACATTCAACTGCAAGGCGGCAATTTAACCGCCAGCGGCGGACAAATTTTACTCGGTAGCGTCGCCAGTCCCGGTTTAGTTAATTTTGCACTGACTCCTCCTGTTGCTCAGCAGGGGAATTTAGCTTTAAATTATGACAATATTCAAAACTTCGGTAATATTCAAATAGCCGATGGAACGCTTATCAACACCAGCGGAATTGGTGGTGGCAGAGTAGAGTTAAAAGGTGGAAATATCGCCCTCAGCGGTGCGCGAATTTATGCGCTGACACTGGGAAATATTGATGGTAGAGGTATCGATATCAGCGCCCAAAAGTTACGAGTGGAAAACGGCACGCAATTTTCTACCCTGACTCTAGGAGATGGTGCAGGAGGTAATATCAACCTCCGCGCTGCTGATTCAGTAGAAATGATCGGGCTGGGAGTTGAGGGCTATCAACAGCTTGCAATTAAATATTTGGTATCGGGAACTACAGACCCGTTTGACCCGCTATTTGTGCTATTTAATGCTAGTGCTGGCGCTGGTTCGGGGGGGAATATTACGATCGACACCGGCCGCCTGCTCTTCAACAATGGGGTAGTAGGTAGTGGCATCACTTTTGGGGGTGGAAGGGGCGGAAATTTAATCATTCGTGCCAATACTTTTGAGATGGTGGGTTCTGGAATTAACAACGGAACAGCTAAAGAAAGTACCGGTGCGGGAGGAAGCATTAGTGTTGATGTCGCGAGATTAATTATGCGCGATGGTTCTATTCTCGGTACGACGAGCTACAGCAGCGGCCCGTCGGGGAATATCAACATTAAAGCTGCTGAATCAGTAGAATTGTCTAACAGCGGCCCGACAACAGTTGTGTCAACCGGAATTAGCACCCTAAGTATCGGCTCTAACGGAAGGGCGGGGAATATTAACGTTGATACTAAGCGGTTGACTCTCTCTGGGGGTTCTGCGTTTACAGTAGGAACGGGTGTGTTAATTGGCAGGTTTTTGTTTTCTCAGGATGGGGGGCCTGCTGGAAATTTAACAGTTACGGCTACTGAATCAGTAGAAATTTCAGGTATTTCTCAACTTTTGAGCAGCGGAATTCAGAGTGCTAGTGCGCTGAGTTCTGGAACTTTGAGTTCGAGTCCGGGCGGGGATATTCGCATTGATACGCCAAGCCTAACCGTGCGGGATGGGGGGGTAATTTCTACGAGTTCTGTGGGCGTGGGAGATGTGGGAAATATTACTGTTAATGCCGATCGCATTGAGGTCAGCGGCAGCGGAAATAATGGTCTGTTTATCAGTACAATTGATGCTTCGGTGGGCAAGATATTTGGTACTAATCCCCAGGCGACGGCAAATGCCGGTTCGTTGAATCTGAATGCCGATCGACTAATTGTCCGAGATGGAGCTACAGTCACGGTGCAGGCTACGGGAACCGGACGCGCTGGTAATATCAATGTTGTCGCAAATTCGATCGCTCTTGACAACAAAGCGATGATTGACGGTACGACTGTATCCGGTACTGGAGCCAATATTAACCTGCAAGCGCGAGACATCCAATTGCGCCACAACAGCCAAATTACCACCGATGCAGGCAGTTCAGACGGCGGAAATATCAATATTAACAGTGAGATTCTTGTCGCCCTCCCGCAAGAAAATAGCGACATCACAGCCAACGCCCGCACAGCAGGCGGCGGTCGCGTAAATATCAATGTCCCCAATGTTTTTGGTTTTACAGCAGCGAGTCGCGAACAAGTCAGAAACAGGTTGGGGCTCAGTGACGCCGAATTTGCAGCGTTGCAAGTAAGTCCTACATCTCTGCTTCCCAGCAGCGACATCGCGGCTATTTCTCAAAGTGGTGGCCCGGCTTTGCAAGGGGCGGTAACATTTAGTTCTGTTGGAGTGAATCCCGTTCAAGGTTTAGTGGAACTGCCGCAAAATGTGGTCAATCCGGCTGCCTTAATTGCTGCAAATCCCTGCATCCAAGGAGCCGAGAACGAGTTTACTGTGACTGGGCGGGGGGGATTGCCAGCGAGTCCTCACGAGGTTCTCAGCAGCAATTCTAACCAGTTTAATTGGGTGGAACCAGCGGTAGGTGGAAGTCAGCAAGTAGAAGGCCGCCTAGCATCCATAGAAGTTCGGCCAACAGAAATTATTCCTGCTCAAGGTTGGGTAATGGACGATCGAGGAAAAGTAACGCTGGTAGCCTATAATTCTGCTGGTGGTGCATCTATTCGCAGTCCGAAACCGACGGGTGTGTGCGTACCTCAATAGGTACTCTTCAGGTTTTAGCTAACCCCTCCCTATTTTTCTAAAATTAAATTAACCAGACTTCAAAGATGCGCCGCCAATCTTCCGCCCTATTTTTTGCATTCTTACTGCTGTGTCCTTTCCCTGCGATCGCCCAAATCATCCCCGATAATAGCTTGGGCGCAGAAAGTTCGCGCACAGTTCCCGACACGATTAATAACTTACCATCGGACAGAATAGAAGGCGGTGCAACTCGCGGAGTAAATTTATTTCACAGTTTACAACAATTTAACGTGGGTGAAGGCAGAGGAGCATATTTTGCCAATCCTAACGGGATTGCCAATATTTTTAGCCGCGTTACGGGTGGCAATCCTTCTAATATTTTAGGTGTGTTGGGAGTCCAAGGAAATGCCAACTTATTCTTACTCAATCCCAAAGGAATTGTCTTCGGCCCCAATGCGAGGCTAGATTTGCGGGGTTCATTTTTAGCAAGTTCTGCTGATAGCGTAGTTTTCGATAATGGCTATCAATTCAGCAGCAGCAATCCTCAATCACTACCGCTGTTAAATGTCAATATACCTATCGGTTTAAGATTTAGAGAAAATCCCGGCACTATTGTTAACTCTTCCCAAACAATGGCTCCTAAATCAGCCTTACCGCCACTACCCATAGAAATTCCGGCTTTTGAAAAACTCGGTTTAGCAGTAGACCCCGGTCAAACTTTAGCATTAATTGGCGGTGACATTCAACTCCAAGGAGGAAATCTAACTGCTTATACCGGACAAATTCTTCTGGGTAGTGTCAAGAGTCCAGGTTTAGTGCAATTTGAACCAACAGCTTTAGGTCTGAATTTAAACTATGGCAATATTCAGAACTTCGGCAATATTGAAATGAACGGTGCATTTATAAATACCAGCGGATTAGGAGGTGGGAAAGTCGATATTCGAGGTGGAAATATTACTCTTAATGGTTCAGGAATTTATGGACTGACACTCGGAAATATAAATGGTAGAGGCATTGACATCAATTCCCAAAACTTGCGAGTAGAGGGGGGCTCGCAAATTTTCGCCTCCACACTGGGAGAGGGGAGAGGAAGCGATATCAACATCCGCGCTACTGACTCACTAGAAATGATTGGCTTGGGAATTGAGGGCTATCAGCAGCTTACAGAAAATTTTCAGACATCTGGAACAGGCAACCCCTTTATTTCGCAAATTGTTCTGTTTACTAGCGCTATTGGCAGTGGAGCCGCCGGAGACATTAACCTTGAAGCCGGACGGCTGTTGATGAGCAATGGGGTAGTGGGCGGTGCCCCCACCTTTGGTGCTGGGAATGGCGGAAATTTGAATATCCGCGCCAACACCGTCGAACTCGTCAGTTCAACGCTTTATAACGGAACAACGAACGCAACCACTGGTCAAGGCGGAAACATCACTGTGGAAGCCCAACGGTTAATACTGCGCGATGGTGGTGCTTTTGCCAGCTTCAGCCGTAGTGATGGAGCATCGGGGAATATCGCGATTAAAGCGAGTGAATCTGTGGAATTGTCGGGTAGTCTCCCTGTAGGTCTAGGGCAAACTCGGCTCGGCACGAATACTTTTGATGGGAATGGAAAAGGTGGGGATATTACTATCGATACTAAACGGCTGACTGTTTTTGATGGAGCCACAATTAGTTTAACGACGGGTGCGATTTTTGGCGAAGTCGTGTTTTCTACAAGTGGGGGGACGGGAGGAAATTTAACAGTGAGAGCCTCCGAGTCTATAGAAGTGAGCGGCGAGTCAAGATTTTTGGGGGATGCTGGCTATGTACCAAGTTCTTTTGTTACTCAAACGGCAAGTTCTGGTAGAGGTGGAGATATCCGCATCTCAACACCTAAACTAACTGTGCAGAATGGTGGCTTTATTTCTGCAGCTTCTTTGGGAATAGCAGATGCAGGAGATATTACAATTAATGCCGATCGCTTAGAAGTGCAAGGTATTGGGAGTAACAGTGGGTTGAGGAGTGGAATTGAAGCCTCGGCTGGTAGGGCGTTTAATGCTGTCAATTCCACTGCTAGCGGAAATGCAGGCTCGTTGAATTTGAATGCTAATCAATTGATTATTCGGGATAGTGCAGTGGTTAATGTTGAATCTTCCGGAACAGGTAGGGCTGGCAATATTAACGTTGTAGCTAACTCAATTGCCCTGGATAATAAAAGCATAATTGATGGCACGACTGTCTCTGGTACAGGGGCAAATATTAACCTTCAAGCGCAAGACATTCACTTGCGGGGCGGCAGTAGAATCACTACGGATGCAGGTATCTCTGAGGGTGGTAATATCAGAATAAATAGCGATATTTTGGTGGCTTTACCACGAGAGAATAGTGATATTACAGCTAATGCTCGCACAGCTAGGGGCGGACAAGTTACGCTCAATGTACCAACTATCTTTGGCTTTACAAGCCTTAACCGCGAACAAACCAGGAGTAGTTTAGGACTGACTGATGCTGAATTTGCAGCTTTACAAGTGAATCTAACTTCTTTACTTCCCACTAGCGATATTGCAGCTATTTCTCAACAGGCTGGTCCTGCTTTGCAAGGTAGTGTTACATTTAGTTCTTCTGGAGTGAATCCTGCTCAAGGTTTAGTGGAACTGCCGCAAAATGTTGTCGATCCGGCTGCGTTAATTGCGGCAAATCCCTGCACGCAAGAGGCCGGGAGCGCATTTACCGTCACTGGGAAAGGAGGAGTGCCACCCAGCCCTAATGATGCCCTCAACAGCCCTCTATGGCCGTTGCCGTGGGTGGAAGAGGCAGGAAGTTCGGCAACGAGCAATGTAGGGGATTTAACGGATGTAGCAGATAGACCGAAGTTGGAAGAAGGGGAAATCCGGGATCGGGAAGTTGTTCCGGCGCAAGGTTGGGTGGTGAATGGGAAAGGAGAAGTTACGCTTGTTGGATACAATCCAGGTAATGCTGCTCAGGATCGCAATCCTCGACCGATTTCTGTTTGTGTGCCTCGTTGAAATTAGTTTTTTTAACCGCCGATGTAGGCGGATTAACGCAGATAAAGAATAAGATATATTTGGGTTAGTTAGTATGTGTGTCTGCGGCTGTAATTTTATTTTTTAAATATGAAGTTTACTCGATCGCTCCGACAAGTAATTCTGTTATTTGTGATTTCCTGTCTGCTATCCGTTGCGATTCCTCCCGGAGTTGCTCAGGTTAATCCACCACAAGCGGTGCAGCTTGTCCGACAAGCTCGAACTCTGTACCGAGAGGAACGTTTTTCGGAAGCTGTACCGCTGTTGCAGCAAGCGGCGGCGCAGTTTGAGGCAAAAGGCGAAAATCTCGATCGCGCCACAGCTTTGAGCAATTTAGCTGCAACTTTCGGGCAATTGACACTTTGGGAAGAAGCAGAAAAAGCTGTGAATTCGAGTTTGTCGGTTGTGCGAACACAAGCCAAAACTCCCGAACAGCAGCGGATTTTGGCTGAAACTCTCAACATTCAAGGACAGTTGCAACTCGAACGGGGGCAGACTCAAGATGCGATCGAGATTTGGACACAAGCGGCTAAAATTTTCGAGCAAATTGATAGAAAACCCCAACTTTTTCAAGTTCAAATTAATCAAAGTCGGGCTTGGGAACTTCTCGGACTTTACCCCAGAGCTTGCAAAATGCTGTTAGCTTCTTTCAAGCTGGAAAACCAAACTTGCGAAGTTTCGGCAGCGGGTTTGGAAAGTTTGAAAAATGGGTCGGTTTCCCTCGAACAAGTCCGGGCAATTCATGCTTTAGGGCGGGTACTGCGGGTTTTGGGACAACTCGAACGATCGCAGGATGTGCTGTCGGCTGGACTCGAAGCAGCCCAAAAATTAGGTGCTCGGCAAGAGGAGGCTGCAATTTATCTCAATCTGGGCAATACGGTACGGGCTAAAAGCAATAAATCGGGTTTGACACCAGAACAGCGGGGTGATTGGGAACGCTTTGCCCTAGAGTATTATGCTCGATCGGCCCAGGCGATGCCGGATCGATCGCTTTTACAAATTCAGGCGAAGTTAAACCAATTGAGTTTGTTAATCGATCGCAAAGATTGGTCGGAAGCAGAGACTTTTTGGCGTTCCATCGAACCTCAAACCGCTCAATTTGGGTCGAATCGCGCCGGACTTTACGCTCAAATTAATCTAGCTCAAAGCTTGATGGAATTAGCTCAGTCGCCTGCGAAAACTTTGAGTTTAAGCGATATTGACAAAATGCTCGATCGCTCTCTCGAATCAGCAAACAGTTTGGGCAACAAACGAATACAAGCTTATATTCTGGCAGCTAAAGGCAAACTATCGGAAATCCAACAGCAGTATCAGACAGCGGAAAATATCACAATTCAGGCTTTGAGTTTAGCACCGGCGTTTCAATCTCCCGATATTGCTTACCAATTGTTTTGGCAACTGGGACGGATTCGGAAAGCTCAGGGGAATGCAGAAGGCGCGATCGCTCAATATACTCAAGCTGTGAATCTACTGTCATCTCTGCGGGGCGATTTGGTGACAGTCAATCCCGAAGTGCAATTTTCGTTTCGGGAAAGTGCCGAACCGGTTTATCGGGAATTAGTCGGGCTGCTTTTGCAAGAGGAATCTCCCAGTCAAGCTAAATTGAAACTGGCGCGCCAAACGGTGGAATCTTTGCAGTTGGCGGAATTGGACAACTTTTTCCGCGATGCTTGCGCTGATGCTAAACCAACGTCGATCGAGGAAATTGATCCTACAGCGGCGGTGATTTATCCGATTATTTTGAGCGATCGTTTGGAGGTAATTTTATCAATTCCCGGCAAACCCCTGCGCCGCTACGCTACGAAGAAGTCTCAAGCCGAGTTGGAAACTGCCTTCAGACAAGCCAAAAATACCATCAGACCTGCTTCTTTCCCCCGCGACAGGAGGCAACCAGTTGAACAGGTTTATGACTGGTTAATCCGCCCCGCAGAGGCGGATTTGACCGCCGGCGGGATTAAAACCCTGGTATTTGTACTCGACGGTTATTTGCGCAATCTGCCGATGGCGGTGCTGCACGACGGTGAAAAGTTTTTGGTAGAAAAATACAGTATTGCTTTGGCGCCGGGATTGCAATTGCTGGCACCGAAACCCCTGAACAAAGTCAAGTTAAGAGTGCTCACCGCTGCCCTCTCGGAAGCGCGTCAAGGCTTCTCGGCTTTGCCGGGGGTGACGCAGGAAGTTCAACAAATTGCAGCCGAGATGCCGGCGAGTTCGCTGCTGAATCAAGATTTTGTCAGCGGGCGGTTGCACGATCGAATTAAAGCTTTGTCTTACCCGATCGTCCATTTGGCAACTCACGGTCAATTTAGCTCGAATGCGGCGGATACTTTTATTGTGACTTGGGATCAGAAAGTGAATGTTAAGGAGTTCGATCGACTGCTGCGAACCCGCACTGGCGAGAAACAACAGCCGATCGAACTTTTGGTTTTAAGTGCTTGCGAAACTGCTTCGGGCGATAACCGGGCGGCTTTGGGTTTGGCGGGGGCCGCAATTCGATCGGGTGCCCGCAGCACCGCCGCCACCCTTTGGCAAGTCAACGACGAATCTACAGCTATCTTTATGGCTGAGTTTTACAAACAGCTTGCTTCTTCTCAAACCAGCAAAGCTGAAGCCCTCCGCAACGCTCAATTAACCCTGCTGAAAAACCCACAGTATCAGAATCCGTATTTTTGGGCATCTTTCGTGCTTGTGGGCAATTGGCAGTAATCTTCGATCGGGAATTGGGCATGGGGCATGGGGCATCGGGCATGGGGCATGGGGCATGGGGCATGGGGCATCGGGCATCGGGCATCGGGCATCGGGCATCGGGCATGGGGCATCGGGCATGGGGCATCGGGCATCGGGCATCGGGCATGGGGCATGGGGCATCGGGCATCGGGCATCGGGCATGGGGCTGGCAGTCAACAGTCAACAGACAACAGTCAACAGTCAACAGTCAACAGACAACTAACTGAAATGCAGTTGGTTTTTTGTTAAAGTTTGTAAACTGTTAAGAGTGCTTTCTGCATCTAATATTTTTTCGAGGAGTCCCATGAAGCAACTTTTGATTGCTGAGCGCTTTTGCCTAATTGCCCACGTCTTCTCAATGGCTTTTGGATTGGCAGGGTTGCTGCTGATTTTACCCCGTCCCGAATTGGTGATGAGTTTGCCACCAGCAGGGCAAACGCTATTCCAGTGGGGGATGGCTGGGGGCGGAGTAGTTTATATCATCTTTGGTGCAGCAGCAGTTGCTCTCTATGCCTTGCGGACGTTGGGTTGGGGTGCAACTCTGGCTTTTTTACTGCCTTCTGTGTTTTTGTCCTTGAGTAGCGAGTTGTTGGGAACGAGTACGGGTTTTCCCTTCGGCCACTACCACTATTTGAGCGGTTTGGGTTACAAAATTGCAGGGCTGGTTCCGTTTACAATTCCCCTCTCGTGGTTTTATCTGGGACTGGTTTCCTATGTAATTGCTCGCGCTGGAGTAGCTGGCGGTAAAGGTGAACTCAACTGGGTGCGCCAAATAGGGGCGATCGCCCTTGGTGCTTTGCTGCTAACAGCTTGGGATTTTGTACTAGATCCGGCGATGAGCCAAACTTCTGTGCCTTTTTGGGAGTTTGAGGAACTTGGCGCTTTCTTTGGGATGCCTTACCGCAATTTGGCTGGCTGGATGGGTACGGGGGCGCTATTTATGTCTGTAGCAGCTTTCTTCTGGAGAAAAACACCGATTAAATTAGAGCGATCGGAATTGGGTTTGCCCTTAATTGTTTATTTGGTAAACTTTGCTTTCGGAGCAATTATCACTGTAACTTCGTTGGATTCTCGGTTCTGGTTCCCGACATCGCTAGCGGTGCTTCTGGGCGTAGTTCCGGCGATCGCGTTAAGCTGGATCGCTAAACCTGCAGCAGGTGACGTAACCGAAACAATGCCGTCTTTGGAGACATCTGTTATCGCGGCTGAAATTCCACCTCAGCCCGTGGGCGTTTTGCGTAAGTGAGTTGCTAGCGAGCAACTGCGCCTGATTTAGCAAAAATTTACACTAAATTTTGAGCTAGTTTAAAAACCCGGTTTCTACAAAAAACCGGGTTTTTCAGCGGCGATTTTTTCATTCCCAATTCCTGTAATATGTTTGAGGTCAAAATTTTATTAAATTTTTAAATTGATACCACTTACAAAAAAAATTAACTGTAAATAAGCTTCCATTCCATATCCCAATACGGTTGCTGTTAAGCTCGATCTCCCCTAGCCAAGGGCGGGCACGGGGGCACCGCCCCTACTAAGGCAGGGCTGTTTCATTCTCACCAAAAACATGAATTTTGTAGGGGTAGTGCCCCCGTGCCTACCCCCGACCTAGACGATTCGATCTGCAGGTCAGACCAAGAGGGCCGGCACGGGGGCACGGCCCCTACGGATAATGAAACAGCCCTGCCTACTAAGGGGGGGACAAGAACTTACTCTTGCGTCCCCCTTCTTAAGAGGGATGCGAGGGGGATCTCGCCCGGAATAAATAGTTTTAACCCAACCGTATTGATCCATATCCAGTAAGTCATTCCCAATTCTTCAATTGTTTAATAGTATGGTTTTCCCGATCGCCCCTCACGTGTTCTCCCAACCGCTGACAACTATCATCGCTGTCGCACTCCTGCTGCTGCAATTGCCCGCTGCAGCCATTCTGATGTCGCGCTTGATTAAAGGCCCATCGCGCATCCCGCCCCTGGAACCCGATTCGCCGACGCTGGATTTGTTGGGTGCTTGTACTGCGGTAGTACCGACTTTGAACGAAGCCGATCGCATTTCGCCTTGTTTGGAAGGATTAACCAGCCAAAGTTACGAACTCCGAGAAGTAATTGTGGTTGACAGCTATTCGGTAGACGGAACCGGAGATTTAGTCAAAGCAGCAGCACAAAAAGACCCCCGGTTTCGCTTGATTAACGACGATCCGCTGCCGGCGGGCTGGGTAGGGCGTCCCTGGGCGCTGAATGCGGGTTTTTTGGCAAGTTCCGAGAAGTGCGAGTGGATTTTGGGCATCGATGCGGATACTGTGCCGCATCCGGGTTTGATTGCGAGTTTACTCAAAACGGCGAAAGCTGGAAATTACGATTTGATTTCGCTGTCGCCGCAGTTTATTCTCAAGTATCCGGGGGAGTTGTGGCTGCAACCTGCTTTGTTAATGACTTTGGTTTATCGGTTCGGGCCGACGGGGACTGGCGGTGATGTGCCGGAACGGGTGATGGCGAACGGTCAGTGTTTCTTGTGTAAGCGCGAGGTTTTGGTGGCATTAGGGGGCTATGAGGTCGCGAGGGGTTCGTTTTGCGATGATGTGACTCTGGCTCGCTATGCGGCTGCTAAGGGCTTTAAGGTGGGCTTTTTGGATGGGGCTAAGGTGTTGCAGGTGCGGATGTATGAGGGGGCGATCGAGACTTGGAATGAATGGGGTCGATCGCTCGATTTGAAAGATGCTGCTTCTGGCGGTCAAATCTGGGGCGATTTGTGGCTGTTGCTGGCGGTTCAAGGTTTGCCGGTGCCGATTGTGTTGTGCTATTTGCTGTTTGGTTCGCTGCCACCGGTTGGTGTATTTCCGCACTTTTGGCTGTTGGGATTGAATGTATTTTTGGTTGCAGTGCGTGAGGCTTTGTGTTTGGCGATCGCACCTTCCTACGATACAACTGGGGCATCGGGTAAATGGCTGTTTTGGCTGTCACCTTTAGCCGATCCGCTGGCGTTTTTGCGAATTCTAATTTCTGCTTTAAATCAGCCTACTCAGTGGCGCGGCCGTAAGTACAATTAGGCTGGAGCAACCGGACATAATATAAGGACACAACAATTTTGTGTCCCAACAAAATCTTGAAAAATATAGCGATTCTCAGTTTTTCTCCTTCGATACGCTAAGGGCGTTTTCTTACCAGCGAATCATTGAACAGTAAGGAATCTGATTGATTCTGTTTCACTTTTTCAGCAGTTGTCCAACCACCGCTCTCATTAATGCGCTCCTTAAGTTTGTTAGGACATTCTTGGCGAATTTCAGATAATGTATCATACCATCTCGGTCGATTGATAAAAGTCGCACCCTCTGGACTCCAAGCTGCTTCAAATACCATCCCGCTGTTGGGGGTTTTCTCTTGAATACTAAGCTTGTCATAAATGTCAATGGGAGTTCCCTCTCGTGTGTGGCCTTTGCCGTTTCCGCAGTAATCGGCCCGTGTCATGCGCGTGCAAGCTTGGTGATAGTCTCGAAGTGACTTTCCTTTGACATTCTTCCAAGGTTGGTAGCCGAAGCGAACGCACTTAGCTAGAACTCCACTTGTACAGCCAAATGTCATGAGCTCGCTCGATTCTGTGTGCTTTCCTGTCTCATCCCACGAACCCGTCAGCGGAATTGCCTTGGCGACATTCTCGGCATCAGGAGTACACAAATTCTTCCATTGAGAATCAGCAGAATCTAGATAGGGCTTGCTGAATAATCGAGTGCATATTGCGTCGCGAAAGGTTTCGAGCGCGCGAGCGAGAATAAAGTGCAAGA